>CAYXWE010000383.1:0-4554 GCA_964468145.1 uncultured Pleurocapsa sp. | reverse complement strand
ACTAGTAGTTTAGTTTTTTGTTTTCTATTAACTTCTAATGCCAACCTAAGCAAAAAGTCGTCAACTACCCCTTCTTCTACTGCAACTTTTTTGCCTTTCAAGTCTTCAATAGTATTGATATCTTGAGTAACAATAATTTTGTCATTTCCTGCAGAATTATCATTAACTAATATTGCCACTTCTCCATTGACAGCATCGGCTGCAAAAGAGATTGTATCGTTAAGAGTTTGACAGTTACCATCTAATTGTCCAGCAGCAAAAGCTTCCATAGATTCTAAATAACCATCAAACCATTTCATCTCTACATTGATATTGTTTTTGGCAAAAAATCCTTCTTGTTCGGCGATCGCCCAAGGCCACCAGCCAGCCCAATTGCTATAGCCAATTACTACAGCTTCTTCTGAAGGAGTACTAGGAGCATCTGTTGCTGTATCCGAAGTTTCGGGGGCTTGAGAACAGCTTATTGTTAATACTAAGGTCGCGCAAAATACGCTAACCAATGATATTATTTTTTTTCGATCGATTCGCATTATTAATATTAATTACTGAGATACATAAAGCTAGAAAAACTAAATATTTACATTAAGAGATATATACTACTAATTGTTAGTTATATTTTTCCTAGCTGTAATAACTTTATTTAGGTTTATCCGCTTTGTAGCTAATTATTAGCCATCAAGAGCGTTTTTTGTTCAACTCGATCTAGTAGCCAATCAAACCACAGACTTAAACCTTCTTTTGTCTTCGCGGATACAGAAAAAATAGCTACATTAGGATTCATTTGACGAACGTTGCTGATAATACGTTCTAGATTGATATCGAGATAGGGCGCAAGATCTGTCTTAGTAATCAACAAACAATCAGCTTCTTGAAACATGATGGGATACTTGAGGGGTTTGTCTTCACCTTCGGTTACGCTGAGTAAAGCTACCTTGGCGTGTTCTCCCACTTCAAACTCTGCAGGACATACTAAATTACCGACATTTTCGACCAGGACAAGATCGAAATTTTGAGGATCGTATTGATGTTCTAAAGTATGAATTCCCCCCGCAACCATTTTAGAATCTAAGTGACAGGAACGTCCTGTATTAATGGGAATTACGGGTACATTATACTGACGCAGACGCTCCGCATCTAGTTCTGTAGTCATGTCCCCTTCAATCACTGCCATACTTAATTTATCTTGTAAGGCAGCTATAGTTCGTTCTAATAAGACGGTTTTTCCCGCCCCAGGGCTGCTCATAATATTGAGACAGGTAATACCCCAGCGATCGAAGCGATCGCGATTGTATTTTGCTCCTTCTTGATTGGCGTGGAGTAAGTTTAATTCGATGGCTGCGTCAAATGTTTGGTGCATTGGTTTTAATTAATAATTAGTAATTAACAATTAATAATGGAATTGCTCGATGAATATTCAATCCGATCTATTTTTAGTTCTCTTCCCGATCTAATGTCTTCCATGGGCGATTTACAATCGGGACAACTATATTGCAGTCCGATGGCTGGTTGATATTCTTGTTGGCAGCTATGGCAAAAAGCAATCAGGGGAATATCTTTGATAATCAGTTCTACTCCTTCTAAAAAGGTATTGCGCGTCTGTACTTGGAAGGCAAATTTGAGACTAACGGGTTCGACACAGGTAAACTCGCCTACTATCAAATGAACTTTTTCAATTTTGGATTTCTCTGGCTGAGATTCGTACCAATCTTTCATGGTTAAAATCAATGCCTTGGTCATATCAGTTTCGTGCATAACTTTAGCGATCGCTTATTAAAATATGTTTGGGATGGGCTTGGATGCGTTTAAACCAAGCGCGAATAGCAGAATATTGACCCAGATCGAATCCTCCTTCTTCTGCCAGATGGGTATAGGCATAAAGAGCAATATCGGCAATGGTATAAGTTTCTTCCACAAAGAAGTTATGACTGTTTAAATGCTGTTCCATTACTTGTAATGCAGCATTACCTAATTTGTGTTTTTCTTTTAGTTCTTCTTTATATTTTTCTGGCTGTTGAAGAATGCTAATCCAATAGCGAGAAGTGGCGATATTAGGTTCGTGACTGTACTGTTCAAACAATAGCCATTGCATTACTTGAGATCGAGCATAATTATCCGTTGGAAAATACTCTGTACCTTGACTGAGATAGTACAAGATTGCATTAGATTCTGCTAAAAACTTATCTTCGGCAATTTCTAATAGAGGAATTTTACCATTAGGATTCTTCTCTAAAAACTCTGGAGTTCTAGTTTCTTTATTTAAGATGTTGACATCAACTCTTTCGTAGGCAATATCCAAAAGATTTAACAGCAAACGAACCTTATAACCGTTACCTGAGGGGAGAAAATCATATAGCCTGTACATTATTTTTTCCTAATGCTACTCATGCGATCGCGCTAGTTAAATAAAGACTAGTTTGATATTGCAGATAAACTAAGCCTTGCTCATCTTGATAATTTTGATGTAGTTGTTTTAGATCTTTGATAAAGCGATCGCATTATCGACATTATCCAACTCTGCAATAAGGCGATCGATTACTCCATCGGGATAACCAGGACGATATTTAGCATAATCCTCAGCACGAGAAGTAAATCGACTTCGAGGATTCATTTCGTGCAATTTAGGGGCGTTTTCCATCGGCGGGCATCATCTCAATTGCTAATTAATTGTTCGAGGAAAAATTACTGCCAGGGAGAATCTACATCTTGCCCTTGCTCGTGAATATAATCGGGTTTAGATTGGCGAGGTAACTGCCCAGATACGACTAGATGCGCCATCGTATCGCAAATCACCCTAGTCGCCATCAAAGAAGTAATATCGCTGATGTCGTAAGGGGGCGAAACTTCAACAATTTCTAGTCCGCATACGGGAGCATTTTGCACAATTCTTTTTAATAAATACAAAGCTTCGCGGGGCATCAAACCACCTGGTTCTGGCCATCCAGTACCAGGGACAAAGCCCGCATCAATACAGTCAATATCAAAGCTGATATATACACAGTCAGTACCATCTAAAGCTCTTTCTAAAGCAAAATCAGCAGCAGCATCTAAGCCCATCTCGGTAATATCGGTTACGGTGAGGATATTAGTCGCCCGTTCTCGACATACCTTGACCCCTGGGCGGGGTACTTGCCAGCCTCCGATACCTAGCTGCACTAGATTCTTAGCTGGAGCATTCTCGATGTTGGTAGCATGAAACCAAGGACAGGTGTGCATCCGTTCGTCCAAATCGGTTTCTTGGGTATCCACATGGCGATCGAAGTGGATAATACCTACTTTTTTGTCTCCTAAATGGCGACATACACCCCTGACTGTAGGAAAGCCAATAGAATGATCGCCCCCTAAGATAATGGGAAATGCTCCCGAAGCAAAGACATGGGCGACACCTTTGGAAATTTGATCGAAAGACTTTTCATTATTGGCAGGAATAGTAAATATATCCCCCACATCACAGAGGGTAATTTGTTCCCGCAGATCTACCCCCAACTCAAAATTATAGGGAGTATAAAGAGCGGAGATTCGCCGAATACCTTGAGGGCCAAACCGCGTCCCTGGGCGGTAGGTAGTACCAGAATCGTGGGGTACGCCGACGATCGCCACATCATACTCTCCCACCTTTTTTACATCCTCTAAATAAGGAGCTTTGAGGAATGTATTAATCCCTGCATAGTGGGGTAATTCTCCCCGCGAAAAGTTAGGAATAGAGCGATCGCGAATACTTTCGGCAGCTTCTAAACCACACTCCAATCCTCGATCTACTTCCTGTTGCCAACCCGTTAGGGGCAGTCTGGCTTCTTTTTCTAATGCTTTTTGTGCTTCTTTTGAATCGCCATTTGGTGCGGAAAAAGATGATTCACTCATATTTAATTTTGCTATATTCCTAATACTTGCGACATTTAATTGTCAAATTGCTTTGTTCGATCGCTCTTTTGTCAAGAAGACAGACAATCTTAGTCGCGATCGCTCTTTTACTTCCAGGCTTTTTCTTTGCTGTATTTTAGTGTTACTTAACTATCTCGTTCGAGTCCGATCGCCCTAGCCGTTTCTTTTTAACCAGTCATTTGAGCTTCTGTGAAGTACAACACAGACAAACCAACATCGCTTGTCTGCAATTCAAAATAATATATTCGATATCTGTGACTGCCAATTGCCATAAGAGAAGTTATTAATTGTCATACAAACCAATTAAAATCAAAAAAACTTTACCTTTTGGGCGATAGACTTTTGGTTATATTTAGTTCTTAGTTGTTAGTTATTAGTCTTTAGTTGTTAGTTATTAGTTTTTGGTTTTCTTTGGCGGTTTATTTAATTTAATATTAGTTTTATGCTCTACATTGCGACGAATGATATTTTGCTCTGAATCCAAACTGTAATTATCCATCTCGATAAAGTCTTTTGTTGGTTCTACCGATCCATCGGGAATTAATTTACTTTCATTTTTTAGATCTTGATATTTTTCAGGAGCGACCTCAATATCTACCTGTGGTAGAATAGGTTTGGTTATTGGTTTTTCTATTAGCCGTTTCTCTATCTTTTGCTCGGTTGAATTAGTTTTTG
>CAYXWE010000382.1:0-4559 GCA_964468145.1 uncultured Pleurocapsa sp. | reverse complement strand
TTAAATTTAAAACTGTTCCTACATTTGCCTAAAACATTACTATTCAGCAACGCCACTTTTCTTTTACCGCAATCGCACCCACAACTGAGAGAATTTTAGGTACGATTGATTCGTATTTTAGCGATTTGATACTGGTTGAGGCGCGATACTCCCGTGCCAATCTCCCTACTAAATAACAAGAGTTATCATCTGTTTGTAACCAAGCATTATGTTCGGGTTTGCCAAATCTTGAAGTTTCTTGCAGATTTTCAACTACATTTACATCTAGTTTTAATAGTTGTGCATCCATAGTTAAATGCTTTGGCTGTCCATTTCTGCCTAGTCGATACAGTACCTTAGTCAAACTCGTACCGTGGTCGCAGACTATAGTTAATTTTGAGGCTCGTTTATTCATGTTTCTGGCTCTTCCGTGAGTTAATGGTTAATAAATGTGCATCGATTAGCTGACCCAATCTCCGAGAAGTTGTTTGTCGGCTTCAGCTTCTTGTTTGGTAGTAAATTCTTCCCACAACTCCCACTGTGCCTCTGTCCAAGAATCATCTTTTTCTGGCTGAAGTTTGGTTAATTTATCCTTAGCATCTGCGGCTGATGATGATGTATCCACAACCTCTTGTAGCTTTTGCCTAAACTTATCTAATTCATCCCCTTCCTGTTTTGTTGCAGACACCTTATTTGTCTCTATGTAAGATTCTTTTTCCTTTGAAAAAACTTGGCTATTTGCGGACTTAGGAATTACAGAATGATGCTGAGATACAGCTATTGGACTTATAGATGCAGATGGTAATCCACAGTATTCCCTAATCGCTCTTCCCCAAGATTCGCATTCAATCGCACAAGCTAAAGCAGCAGCACGATGCTCTTGTTGAGATAAATCTAAAGTAAATGGTAAGTAACGGGCAATTAGGGTACTTCTTGCCATTTCTAAATTATTCAAAGGCATTTTTTGCAGGTAGTTAATTACTTCTCCTAACGGACTATTAGCAGAACACCTAAGTTCAAAACCAGCTCCTATTTTCAATCTTTTTTCTTTTGCCATCCTCTCTCGGTACACCTCAAACTAAATAAAAATTCAATCTCTTGCTTTAAAGAAAATATTTAACAGATAAAATGCTTTACAAAATCTATAAATTACTGTAAAAAAAACTAAGTCGAGAAAGCAACAATCATACGCCAAAATTTCGCTTTTCTTCCGCATGAGTGAATTATTAATAAATTATCACAGTATTTTTTTGCTATCAATTCCCAATTTTTACTAGATTATTTATCGTTTTGTCATCTAAAAAAAGTACATATTAACGCCAATTAATTATTTTTTCTGGCGTTAATACGCTATCAAAAATTTATTTTTTACTGTTATTATTTATCGATCGTTTCTGTGTTATTATTGTTAGCAAGCAGTGCCTTTATCCGTACTTTTTATACTTAAATATTAACCTCGGTAAGACTACGGCACGGCTTGTTAGGGGCGTTCCCCTAAAACCCCCAACAAAATTTATTCGATACCTTTTTTTCTCTCTTGTTATTTAAGTTTTCTCACCTCTGTTCGATGACCAAACTCAAAAATAATTATCGCCACCAAAAAGAATTTAAAGCAGCACGAATAGATATTAGAGCCACACCTACGGAAAAAGCAGAACTACAACTTAAAGCAAAAGCTTCTGGTATGAGTTTGGGCAAGTATTTAATTGCTGCTGGTTTAAACCACAAATCGACGCGGATAACTCCAGCAATCGACAAAGCACTTTATCTAGAACTCTGTCGTCAGGGCAACAATCTCGCTCGGTTAGCTCGCCTACACGATACCCAAGCAGCTTCTGGTAATTACTCCAAACTAAGCTCCAACGATCGAGCAATGCTAGAAAAAAATTACAATTTACTACGTCAAACCTTAGATCGGTTACAGGGAAGAAAAGCAGATTGATTGGCAAGATAACTACTGGTAGTAACTTCGATCGCCTGTTTAGATATCTGCTCAAAGACAACAAGCAAGCTCGAATTGTTATTGGCGCTCGCCTGTTACTCGAACCCGATGCCAAAGAACTTGCCAGTCAATTTAACTGGATTGCCAGCACCAGACCGACTACCAAAAAACCAGTCAAGCATATTTCTATAGGGTTTGCTCCTACCGATGGAAAAGTAGATGATTCTATTAAGGTGGCGATATCCGAAGCAGTAGTTAATGGGTTGGGTTATACCAACAATCAATGGATTGCGATCGCCCACGGCAGAAAAGACCCAGGACACGATTGGCAACACCACCACGACCACATCCATATTGTCATCAATGCGATCGATTTTAATGGCGAGAGAGTCTCCGATAGTTTCGATAAAACTCGTCTAGAAAAGATTCTCAGAACCTTAGAAGTAGAACACGACCTAACCCCCGTTGTCTCCAGTCAATCAGGCGCTCGCCACAGACCTAAAACCAACCAATTAAAACGCTATCAAAGAGAAAGCAGAAAATACCCAGATACAGTACCAGAAATTCCTATGATGGCAAAGCTAGAAGCTGCAATTGATGTTGCCAGTCAAGATAAACCGACCATGACCTCGTTTATAGGTAGAATGCAGCAGTTAGGGATCGACGTGCGACCCTATATTACGGAGAAAGGTAGAAAACGTATTAGCTATCGCTTGGGAGATTTTAAAGTGAGAGGTAGTAAGCTACATAATGGTAGTTTTCCCAAGTTAATTTCAGAGCGAGGCATCGATTTTGATGAAGTTAGAGATATTCCCGCAATTGAAACTGCATATCAAGGTAGATCGGTAGAAATAGATAATAAGCAATCGCTGTCTTGGGAACAGGTCGATCTTGACTATTGGCTACCAGAATCTCTCAAAGCATCAGCTAACGCTCATTCGACTAAGAAAGTTCAGGAAGTACCTGACTCGAAACAGTGGAACAATCTACAAAAAACACTACTCAATCGCTATGGCATCCCCGAATATATTTCCACTGGTTTGAATGAGGCTAATTTACTCAGTGCTGATGAAACAGGAGAACCTATTTGGCACAAACGCAGCTTATTGGATAGCAAGGATTCTCACTTTTGGTTTGAAATTGGTGGTACTAGCGATCTCAGCGAAGCCGAAGTGCTGCGCAATCGAGTTAAAAAGATAATTATTACAAATTCTCCCATAGAAGCTGTATCTGCTTATTTAGTCGAGAGATTGGTAAATCAAAGTAACTCTCCCTGTTTGTATTTGAGCTTAGATCGCTCAGAACAACTTACGGAGCTAGATTTAACAAAATTTGAGACTGTAGTTGTTAATAGTAGTGATCAACAGTTAGTTTTAGATAGGGTTTCTAATCTAGTAATTCAAGAGAATGCCAGTAGTTGGCATCAAAGTTGGTTAATTCATTGGAATAAGGTCGAAGCAATCTTAAAATCTGAAGCTAAAAACACCTCGATTGAGAAAAAACCCAATAAAACTATGGAATTAGAATTGTGATAGTCCAAATTTACTTGCTACATTCACAACATTGAAAATATCTAAACAATTGCCTATCTTATCAGTGAAATACCAGAAAAAATCATATCAAGTTGATACAGGAGGATTACGAGGTGAGTTGCCTCTTACAAACTTTCAAAAACAACAGATTGAAGAATATATTTCATCTCTCTCCTTAGACAACTTAAAAGATTTAGAAATAATTAGATGGGTTGACGACAGCCAGTTAAATACTGCTTACAGTCCAGGTTTCGATCTGCTTCAAATTGGCAGTGATGTTATGCCAGCAAATCGAGCTGATAGACAAGGTACATTGAGTGCCAACACTCGTATCACCTGGAAAGGCTCGATTGCTCATGAATTAGTTGGACATAGAGAAGCTGCATTAGCCCAGAGAACACAATCGCAACCAACTCTAGAAGAAGCTCAAGCTAGTATAAGAGCAGCAAGATTCGCTCCTTTGCTTACATCTACTGAAAGATATACTTTACTTAGGGATGCAATAGCTCGTCTATATAAAGCAGGTATTAAAGTTCGCCAAATCAAACATTTATTACATATCAACCACAGATAAAGAGAAAACTTTATGAAAATACTAGATTATTTTGAACATCCCCGATTTGGGGTTATTGTTAGCAGCACCGATAGCAAATTCGATAATTTTTCTGATGATGAAATCAAAAAAAGAATTGGAGATACTATTGTTTTAGTATCTGATTCTCATCAGAGAAAATTTGTCAAAGTAAAGAATGTGGATATTGCTACCTCTTTGACTGGGAAAAAGAATATCAATATTTGTCTATCCGATTCAGTAAAATGGTCTGACATCCAACCCATATCTCAACTCCTTCTACTATCGGAAATTAATGTTGCTTAAAGAATCAGCCGATTCTCTATCTTTCAAACAATCGGCTGTCATACCTATATTCGTCTATCCTAATAATTCTTACTCTTACAAAATCGGGATGAGCTGGATTCAAAATATAATTGCGCCCTTCAGCGTTAGGAGTAATCGAAGACGGGACGCATAAGGCAACAGTTTCCTGTTTTTGAACCCAATCATTTCCTATTTCTGCCAACTCTACAGGTGCGGGATAGGTAGCCCA
>CAYXWE010000381.1:0-4576 GCA_964468145.1 uncultured Pleurocapsa sp. | reverse complement strand
GTAGACTCGCCACCAATATCAATGATATCTGCTCCGTGGTTAATCATTTCCCTCGCTTGAGCTAAAGCGGTTTCGATGCTGTCAAATTCTCCACCATCGCTAAAACTATCGGGAGTGACGTTAAGAATCCCCATAATATAGGTTCTTTTTCCCCAATTGAAGGTGCGATCGCGAATTTTTAAAGTCATCTTGATTAATAATTAATGTCTCAGAAACTAGTCTCCTATAGTTTCTCAAGATAAATTGCGTTGGAGTTAACAAAAACAAAATCTTTTACTTATAAGGGAAATATCTAGATCGCTAGTTTCGTCCAAGCTAAACTGATACACATCGTGTTCGTAAACTTCTTCCTCTAGAAAAGTGCTTCTTTCTGTTGCGGTACGACCGATGTAGCCGAGGTCGTAGTTAGTCGTGCGATCGTATAAATCTGTATCGGAAGATGATTTTTCGGTGTAGAGAGAGAGATCGTAGTCTAAGTAGTCATCTCCACCATCGCTGTATTATGCAACGCGAGCAAAGTAAGTACCTGCTTCTGCACCGTCGTATTCGATCGCATCTTCATTTCCGATTCCGCTATTAGAACTATCGACTAAAGGGACAAATGCTTATTTAGTAAGGACGAAGAATGTAGTATAAAATGAGCGATCGCCTAAATCTACTCGTAGCCTCAGATTATAATCCCCTAGAAATCCTCCAATATCGCTGTACTAGCTGATAGCGAAATGAATAAACGCTACCAGAGAGATTATCTTCTTGGATTAAATAATAATCTTTCATCAACAGCCTTAGAACTGTTCTCGCCATTTCTTTATCCTTAGTTTCGGGTTCGCTTTTGAGATATTGCCAGATTCTGGGGAAGGGAGTAGGGGGATTAAGAGAAAGGATATCCAGAATTTCTAGAGCATAGGGTTTTTGAACATCGTTATAGTAATTATCAATTCGCTCGCGGTAGTGATCCATTTTCCAAAGATTGAGGGGATTGCGCAAAGATTCGTCAACGGTATTGATAATGTCTTGCGCCGTAACTTCTTGGGGATAATCTTTAAGCTGATTGACCAAATGATGGATGTAGAAAGGAATGCAGTCTACAGCTAAGGCAATTTCTTCTGCGGTTTTTTCCAGATTAAAAACCCGAACACTTTCTCCTCTTAATAAGTTAATCGTTAGCTCGATCGCGTCATTTAATGTCAATGGTTGACCGTCAACTGGATACATATCATTGGTCGGATCGTTACTGTAGCCAGCTTTTTGCAGACTTTTAATGATGTGATGCAGCCCAATCGAACCAGAATAGACCATCCGCACATCGGGATAGGTTTGACGGAGCGATCGCAAAGTATCTAAAAGCTCCATTGCTGCTTCATTGTTAAAGTTCCCCAACAAATGAGGCATTTCATCCCAAATCAGCACCACCTGTTTATTTTGTAGCGTTATTAAATCTTCAATAGTTTTGGTTAGCAGAGTTTTCCAGTGTGGTGCTGCTATTTCAGGAAATTGATATTCGGTAAACTGACGACCGATTAGTCCGCTAATAAATTCTCTAACTCTTCGGGCTTTTCCTGCTTCTCTCAGGTAAGTTTCGGTATCCAGCCAAACTGCTTCGACAAATTCTATCGGAGTTCTGATTCCTTCTAAATCTCGATAGATAGGCAGCATATCTTCTGGCGAGCGAGCGCACATTTTTTTGAGGGTACTGCTTTTGCCAATTCTTCTTTCCCCACTAAAGATAAAGCTTTGCTGTCTTAATCTGTTCCAAAGCTCCTCGATCGAGCGATCTCGACCAACAATTTCTGAGGGCGAAATTTGTCCCCCTGGATTGGCTTTAAACTCATCTTGCTTAAATTTAAAACTTTCAATATTATCATTCCATTCTCTTTCTGGTTGAGAAGCACCATTCCAATCTATTTCTAATTCTTGGCAAAGACGAATAAAGGTATTGAGAGCAATCGGCTTACAGTTAACAAACTTGGAAACAGAAGAACGAGATATTTCTAGACGTTCGGCAATCGTACGTTGGGTTAACTGCTTAGTTGCTAGAGATTCTTCGACTTTTGGTATCCATTCGCTGTTTAACTGTAAGGAACTACGTGCCATATTGCTTTTGTGATATTTGTATTTGATAAACAACCGTAGAAATTAAGACCTTTTTACGGTATCACAAGCAATCTTAACTAGTACAAAAACGTTGAAAATTGTTGCTTTAAGCTTTGGCGATCGGATAGAAGAATTTGATTTGTCCCGAAAATTTTATCGTTCGCTGGAAACGTACAATATACACAATGAGGACACACTAGTTCATGCGTCCCCATTAAAAGAAAAATAATCAAAGCTATGTATATGTCGAGCGGTGTTTTTTAGTAGGCTAAAGTTTCCAGGGTTTCTTCTAGATAGCGTCGTACCTGCATATCTAAGTCTGTGCGTGTATCTAATTCTCTTTCTTGCTGCCAACTTTGAAAACCAGAGCTTTTGGCGATCGCTTTCCTTAAACTCTGCCAAATTTCTCGTTCTTGACCTTGGTTATTTCGATTGATAGTGGTTGAATTTGCCATATATGATATTATTGTCTTTTAAGCTATGCTTCTTAGTTTAGCTCAATCCACAAAATAATCTGTAGTAGTAATTACACAACCAGACGTTTTTCAAATCTTGAGCATTCGACCCAACGGCAGGGCTGAGTCTTTAGGTTGCTAGCTTTCTACTGTTTCTATCGAGCTATTTTCCGATTCTAAAAACCAAAGTATTTTGTTGACCTTAATTCCTGGCACGGTAAAGTCCTGCTGTATATTTTCTAGGGGATAGGCTTTAGTTTGGGCTAACTTAGCTGGTTTAGTCTTTAAAACCAATAAAACGCTCAAAGGTACTTGTAAAAATAGATTAGCAGCGAAAAAAGCTATCGCGCCCAAGATCGACCCGAAAATTTGGGGATAGGGTAAAAAATCTATTAATCCCGCTGTCAAAGGCGATAGACAATATAGCAGCCATAAAACCAGAAGCATCATTGCTGCTGCGATCGTGCTAAATAATTTCTGGGAAAATGTTTTAAACAAAGATAAAATTACTTTTCTCTCTTCATTCAAAGATTCTGGTTTTAAAGATAAAAACAGAACGCTAAAAATGTCAAAGGGGCGAGTAAGCTGCATCAGTAAAATGGGCAATATGCCAGTCACAGCTAATAACGACAGTTCTAAAATGGGATAATTCCCCCCCATCCCCATAGCAAGGGTTGTTACTCCCAGACATACAGGAACTAAAGCTATGCCAGATAAATGAATCCACGCATAAGGTTCGGCACGCAAACTTTTAATATTTATCATTGCTCATCAAGCGTTCATCATTAGAAAAAATTGATAGCCTTCTTGCCACGGGCTTTTTGAAGACTATCAATTTTATTTATTACTTACGGAAAAATATTAGTTTGTTGCCAAGGTGCGACGCTTGAAGACTAGTTGATAAGCTTCAATTATGTCTCCTTCTTTCCACCCAGAGAATTTATTGGCACCGATACCGCACTCGAAACCAGTATTGACTTCCTTAACATCGTCTTTCATCCGTTTGAGGGAATTTAACTCGCCCTCGTGAATGACTTTGTTACCTCGGCGTACTCTGATTTTACAGTTACGGACTATTTTGCCCGATAAGACATAGCAACCAGCTACCGCACCGCGACCTACTGGGAAGACCGCACGAACCTCTACTTGACCCAAGTGTTCTTCGACTTCTTCGGGGTCTAATAGACCTTCCATTGCTCCTTGAATCTCATCTAGAAGTTTGTAGATAATATCGTACTGACGAATATCAACGCCCTCTCGATCTGCTGCTTGTCTCGACCCCGATGCCAAGGTAGTATTGAAGCCAATGATGACCGCACCGCTCGCTGCTGCCAAATCGACATCTGTTTCGGTAACTTCCCCAGGAGAAGCCATCAAAGTTCTGATCTGGACTTCATTTTGAGGCAGTTGAGCTAAAGAACCCATAATTGCTTCTACCGATCCTTGAACGTCTGCTTTAATAATCAGGTTAAGCTCTTTAAGTTCTCCTTCCTGTGCCTGAGCAGAAATAGTACTCAAACTGATGCGACGGGAAGACATGGACTGTAGCAAACGGCTATCCCGTTGTTCGATCGCTCTGCGATCGGCTACTGCTCTGGCATCCTTTTCGTTTTCGTAGACATCAAACTCGTCGCCCGCTTCGGGGACATCATTTAGTCCCAATATTTCTACCGCAAAGGAAGGAGTTGCAGCCTCTACTTTTTCGCCCATGTCGTCGATCATTGCCCGTACTTTACCCAAGACTGAACCAGCAACAATGCTATCTCCGACTCGCAAAGTACCATTCTGTACCAATAAGGTAGCTACAGGGCCTCGATTGCGATCGAGGTTAGCTTCAATCACCGTTCCTTTTGCCAGACGATCTGGGTTAGCAGAGAGTTCTTCGACTTCTGCTACTAAAAGAATCATCTCTAGTAATTCGTCTAGATTATCTCCTTTTAAAGCACTGACAGCAACCATAGTGGTATCTCCACCCCAATCTTCAGGAACTAAACCTTGTTCGGTTAATTCTTGCTTAATGCGGTCGG
>CAYXWE010000380.1:0-4577 GCA_964468145.1 uncultured Pleurocapsa sp. | reverse complement strand
AGATCCTTCGAGCTATAGTAGTTCTAACCCACAGCTGAATAAAAAAACACCAGAATTTAGCCATGAGAATAAACTACTCGATAGCGATCGATTGATTTTCTCAACAATTCTGTAAATTCAATTTGTTTTTCGCTTTTTAAAAATTTTATTTTCTTTTGATTACTAAAAAATCAATCAAATTGCATAACTTTAGCAAATTAAAATTAATTGCTCAAAGTCGAATCAAAGCTCTACTACCTCTCATTATAGAAGTAGAAAAATAATAGATCATAAAGTATTGTAAACTCAATATGGGAGTTTTATTTTGATTGTCGATCCCCAGAAGCTACCGATCGCAATGCTTTGAGTTTTCCCGATACGTATTGATATAGGGGTTGATTGTTTTGTTTTTTAAATAATGTTGCTGATTTCTGTAAATTATCGATCGCCAACTCGTTTTCCCCTAAAGCTGCATAAACTAATCCCAAATTGCCATAAGCTTCTGCATAGTCATCCTTGAGATTGATTGCAGCTTGATGAGAGGCGATCGCTTGGGGGTATTCTTGGATTTTATTGTGAGAGATCGCCCGATTGTAATAAGCCTCTGCATAGTTAGGATTTAGCTCGATCGCCTGGGTAAAATCAGCGATCGCCTGTTGATACTGTTGGCTGGCGAGGTAAGTGGTAGCGCGATTATAGTAAGTAGGTGCGTGGCGAGAGTTACACTCTATAATTTGGTTGTAATCCGCGATCGCCTTATCAAAGACTTTAGTTTTGTGATAGACGTTGGCGCGATTATAATACGCTTCTAGATCTTGAGGATTTAAAGTAATTGCTTGGTTATAATCGGCTAAAGCCAAATCGTACTGTTGGGTTTTATTGTAGGTATTGGCTCGGTTATAATATGCTTCGCTATCAACAGGGTTTAGTTGAATCACCTGAGTATAGTCGGCGATCGCCTCCGTGGAGCGATTGAGTTTGTTGTAAACCCAACCCCGATTATAATAAGCTTCGGTATAGTAGGGATTGTACTCGATGGCATTATTGTAGTCAGCCAATGCTAAGTCGTATTCTTTAAGGCGATCGTAAACAGTACCGCGATTAAAATAAGCTTTAGGATAATTAGGACAAAGAGAGATCGCCTGAGTATAGTCAGTAATTGCTTGGCGTTCTCGATTCAATTTGTCATAACCATAACCGCGAAACATATAGGCTAAGGTTTGTTGTCGATCCAACCGCACAATAGTATCTAAATCTTTGATTCCCGCATCATAATTGCCCTGACTGTAGTAAAACTCGCTCCTTTGATAGTATGCTTCAATATCGTCAGGATTTTGCTCGATTGCCAGGTTTAACTGCGCCAACTGACTGCTATCTTCTAACGATCGGGATGTTTTGTCCATAAATTTTAGATAAATGTTAAACGTTAAAAGTTAAATGTAAGGTTTTAATCTTAGTAAAAATTCCTTCGGCAATTCTGTTTTTGCCCTGTTTTTTAAACAAGTTAGCAGCTAGAGTCAAATCCTTGACCGACTTATCTTGCTGTTCCAAAATACAATAAACTAAGCTTCGGTTGTAATAAGCATCGCCATAGTCAGGATTGTAAAAAATAGCCTGAGTATAATCAGCGATCGCCCGCTCGTATTCTTGTAAGTTTTTGTAGGCATTGCCACGATTATTATAAATGAGTGGAGATTGGGGAGTCATTGCTGCGGAGCGATCGTAATTAACAATCGCCTGTTGATATTTACCAAGGCAGCTATAGGTAACGCCCAGATTGTAATAAACATCGCGATATTCGGGATCTATCTCGATACAGCCAGAGTATTCTGCAATTGCTTTGTGATATTGCTGCAGATAGTTATAAGCATTTCCGCGATGAAAGAATGCTTCGGCATCCTGGGGAGAAAGCTTTAAAACAGTAGAATAATCAGTAATGGCATTATGGAATTTTCTGAGCATACCATAGATGTAGCCTCGATGTTTGTATGCAGGAATCAATTCAGGCTGGAGACGGATCGCTTCGGTGTAGCTGGCGATCGCACCAACATAATTTTTTAGATTGCGATATTCATTACCTTGATTGTAGATAGATTGCCAATCAGTCGGATTGAGCAAAATAGCCTGACTATAATCAATAATGGCATCGTGATGGTGCTGAAGAATGGAGTGGGCGTTAGCGCGATTGGCATAAGCTTGATGGCGATCTCGATCGAGATTAATCGTTGCCGAGAAATCAGCGATCGCGCTGGGATAGTTTTCTAATAAACTATAGAGAATGCCACGATGATAATAGGCTGCAGTGTTATTTGAGTCTAATTCAATTACTTTGCTAAAATCAGCTAAAGCCTCGTGGTATTTTTGCACTAAGTTATAAGTACAGCCTCGATTATAATAAGCTTGAGTGTATTTAGGATCTAATTGAATCGCTCGATCGAAATCGGCGATCGCGCCTTGATAATCGTGCAAAATACCGTAGGCATAACCCCGACTGCGATAAGCCTTCGCTAAATCGGGGGATAAGCGAATTGCCTCGGTATAATCCGCAATTTCTTGACTAAAGTTTTTCATTTCCCCGTAGGTGTAGCCTCGGATCAGGAATGCTTTAGTATTTTGGGGATTGAGATCGAGTACGGTATTAAAATCCTTAATAGCAGCAGTATAGTCTTGAAGCTTGAGGTATGTTTTGCCACGTTTATAATAAGTCTCAATCAAATCGCGATCGAATTTGGCGATCGCATTGAGATAAATCTGTTGGGAGCTTTTTTGTTCCGCCTTCATACTCTCAGAAACTAATAACTAAACTAAGATTCTTTCCCATCAAAAAAGAATTGACAACTATGCTTTACCCAATTGTAAGGACAAGTAGTTAGTTGCGATTAATTATTAATGATTAATTATCAATTAGCAGGAGGTTTATGTCGCTAAAAATTCAGATGCCCTGTTTTGACATAAATTAAACAGCCTTCTTTGCTAAAAGGTGTATGAGTCGAACCGACTGGATTGCGAACGTAAGTTCCCTGGGAATAATCGCCTCTACCTACTAGTAAATAAAACATTAATAGTTGCTGTTTTATTTATTAGTAGATTTTGTTGTGGTAAATTTAATCTATCATTTGAAAACTAAAATAAATTCTGGAAAAACGCTAAATTAACTGTATCGCGCACGATAATAAATACGCCCAAGCTGAGTAATAAAACCAAACCAGTTTGCATAATACCGTCTTGTAACTTAGTAGGCAATGGCTTCCCTGTTACTCCTTCTACAGTCAAAAATGCCAGTTGTCCGCCATCTAAGGCTGGCAGGGGCAATATATTAATTACTGCTAGGTTGATACTGATTAATGCTCCAAATTGAAACAAATTACTTAGATCGTTGCGAGCAAGTTCTGCACCTACTGCAACAATTGCTACTGGCCCTGCTACTTGTTGAGCATTTTCTTGGAAATTGCTGATTAGTTGCCAAAATCCTTTTACGGTAAGCTGGACAATTCTTTGAAACTCATTTGCCCCAGTGGTAAAAGCTTCGACTATATTGCCCGTACGACGACGTACAATATCGCCGTTGGGAGCAAGCATCACGCCAATTTTGCCCTTACCATCTTGACCCACATCTGGGGTAACGTCCAAGTTAACAATTTCTGCATCTCGCTTGAGAGTCAAATGTAAAGAGGTTTCAGGAGATTTTTGAATCGTAGTGCGTAGATTTTCTAGAGCATCCGCAGAACCTCCTAACTCTAAATCGTCAATTTTCAGAATAATATCTCCTGGCTGCACTCCTGCTTTAGCAGCAGCAGATTCCGCTTCGCTCAGTAATTGAGGTACTAAGACTCCTGGCTTATAGTTAATATCTTGAAATCCAATGGTTACTGCTTGACCGACTAAAAGAAAATAGGCAAAAATCAGATTGGCAATGACTCCGGCACTAATAACGATCGCCCTATCTAATACGGGACGATTGCGTAGCAAATTGGGATCGTCAGGAGGAATAGTACTCTCAGGATCGTCGTCGGGGAATCCAACATAACCACCAAGAGGGAAAGCCCGAAAAGCGTATTCTGTCTCCGAACCTTGATATTTTAAAAGCGTAGGGCCAAATCCGATCGAAAAGCGATTGACTCTAATTTTTTGTAACCGCGCTGCTGCGAAGTGACCGAATTCGTGGACTACGATTAATAGAAGCACGACTGAAATTGCTGCCAATACTGACATATTTAAAAATATTACTTTTATAAGTGTTTAGTACAATTTACTATTCTAGAACATTCTTTTGCCTCCCTCGATAGTGTAAGAAGCGAAACTGACGAACAGTATATTTTTTTGGGGCAATAAATAAATGTCGAAAGTATACTTTGGTAATAGGATTTAGTATGACACAACATGGGATTTAGGGCGATCGCGTCGCTCTTTCTTTAGAGAGGGACGCGATCGCCAGGAACTTGTCACTGAGTAGAGATGTTGGTATCGATTTGGTGTCACAATGAAGACAACCAAACTAGATAGTCTCTTCTTCAAAATAACTCCAGCTTTTACTGGGTATACATTAAGCGGGTGACGCGATTCGAACGCGCGACATTCACCTTGGCAAGGTGACGCTC
>CAYXWE010000379.1:0-4580 GCA_964468145.1 uncultured Pleurocapsa sp. | reverse complement strand
ATTAAGCAGTACATTGAACAGCAGACTAGACCTTTGTAGACGGGCTTATATCCTCGCCCCCCCAAGAGACGAGGCTTTACGCCCTAAAATTGGTAAAACATAATATAGCTCGATAAGATTGTAACTTCCCCCAGGAGCAATAATCATGAAAATTGGTAATAAAAAACTCCAACGTTCTTTCTATCGTATTTTGCTGGCTATTGGGGGGACTACGATTTTAATTGCTTTGATTCTGGCGATAGAAACTATCTTTACTGTAGAGAAATCTTGTCAGCCTACGGAATCGTGGTTGTTGTGTCAGATCCGAGAGTCAGTATTATTAAGCGTTGTCGAAGGTTTTAGCATTTTGGTAGCGGTCTGGTTGTTTTTTCTCGAAGCACCAGAAAGAGACAAACAGGCTCATTATGAAGCCTGGAAAACGATCGATTCCGCTCACGGATTGAGAAATAGCTATGCCAGATTGCAGGCTCTCCAAGACTTAAACGACGATCGCGTACCTCTAAGGGGTTTTACCGCACCAGAAGCAGACTTGACAGGCATCAATTTATCGGGAGCAGACTTAAGCAATGCTTATCTTTCAGGGGCAGACTTGAGCAATGCAGACTTAAGCAATGCTAATCTGAGTCACGCCAACTTAGTGGAAACAAAATTAACTAATGCCAACTTGAGCAACAGTAAGCTAACGGGAGCAGATATTAGCTATGCCAACTTTATTGAAGCCGATCTACAAAATGTAGATTTTGTCGGCGCAAATATCGTCGGGGCGAACTTTATACGGGCTAATTTAGCTCAGGCTTATTTTGGAGATGTCAATTTTAATGAATGTATGCTTGCCAATGCTAACCTACAAAAAACCAAATTTTTTGGCGTGGAAGATTTAACCACCGCCCAGGTTAAATCTGCTAGCAATTGGTCCGAAGGTATTTATGATGCCAAAATGTTAGCTAATCTTAATTAAAGCAGTTGCTCGATATAACCAAATAAATCGTATTACTTTTTGTCTTATACTTTAAACGAGCAACGTCTCATAGAATAAAAAAATAACCTCACATAACACTATATCCGTGGACTCCAGCTATTTAGTTCAAGCGATCGCACAATGCCAACAGGCAGTAGAAACAAAATCGACAGACCCAGAAAAATGTCACGAAGCATTTGCTGAGTTGGGCAATCTACTCCAGGGTATGGGGCAGTTTGACCGTGCAATTGTTTGGCATTCTTTGGCTATGGAAAACGACATCAATACAGGAGAAGTCTACTGTCAGCTAGGGGAATTATATTCATTAGAGCGAGACTGGAGGGCAGCTTTGAGTTGTTTTGAAAATGCCCTAGAGTATTTGCCCAATTCAGCCCAGATTTATTTTTCGATGGCACAAATTAACGGTCAGCTGCAACAGCGAGAAGCAGAAATGGACTGTTGGTATCGGGCAACTCAATTTAATCCCGATTTAGTTAATAATAATGGTTACTACAAACTAGGCAAAGCTTTAGAACAACGAGGCAAAATCGAAGAAGCGATCGCTTGTTACGAAAGAGCGATAGAGGGCGAAGGAAAGTTGTCGATCGCCTTTTACGATTTGGGGGAGCTTTATCAACGCCAGCGCAAACTAGATCGAGCGCAAGCTGTGTATCAGCAGATCTTAGAAATCGAACCCACCGAAGCCAGAGCGCGATACAAGTTGGGAACTATTTATCTATTGCGCCATTCATTCGAGCCTGCAATTGCTTGTTTTCGTCAAACTATCAAAGATGCTCCCGATTTTCCTTGGGCTTATCGAGATTTAGTTAAAACTTTTTTGATTCTGGGAAAGTGGGACGAAGCTATTTCTACCTGTTATGCAATTCTGAATATGGTGGAGGAGTATCCTTGGGTATACAGCCATTTGGGTAATGCCCTGCGAGAAAAAGGCAAACACGCAGAAGCAGCAATTAATTTTCAGAAAGCCTGCGCCCATCGCGGTTGGACTGAGTGTGTAGAGCATGGTTATTTTGTTACCCACGATGTCTTTAGTCATCGGATCGAACTATGGACAGAATATCTCAAGCCTTTTGCTACTCGACCCAATGTTAAAATCCTCGAAGTAGGTTTTTATCAGGGAATGTCTGCCTGCTGGTTAATGGATAGTATCTTGACTGACGATACAGATAGACTGACCTGTATCGACAAGCACTATCATCCTAAGTTTAAGGAAAATATTACCAAGACTGGCGCAGAATCGAGGGTAGATATCTTACAGGGAGATGTTCGCGAATTGATGTCTGAGAGTGCACAAAGCAGTTTTGATGTAATTAATTTACAAGACCGCGACAAAACTATAGATATTGTCGCCAAAACTACAGAATTAGCTTGGAAATTATTGAAACCCCAGGGGATAATTATTTTTAATTATTATGGTTGGCGATCGCCAAAAGATGAATCCCAAAATCCTAAAGTAGCAATAGATCGTTTTCTTAATTCAACTAAAGGTCAATGGCAGCACGTACATTTAGCTCCTCCTATATCTCAATTAATTATTCGCAAACTGTAAATTGCCAGACTCCTATTGTATGAATTCAACTCAAATTAAAAAAGCGATCGCACAGTGCGATCGAGAAATAGCGGAAAATCCTCAATCTGCATCTGCTTATGTGAATCTGGGTAAGCTATATATGCAGCAGGAGAAATGGCTTAAGGCACGAGAAAATTTAACCGAGGCGATCGCTATAGATGGAAAACTGGCATCCGCCCATCACGATCTGGCAAAGGTTTGGACTCATTTGGGCAAGCCACAACAGGCTGCCGATAGTTTGAATTTGGCGTATAAATTTCAACCAGATTTAGCAACTCCAGAACAACACTATGAGTTAGGCAAAACTTTACAAGCTCAAAATAAGCCAGTTAGGGCGATCGCAGCTTACCGTAGAGCGATCGAGAGTCAGGAAAATTATTGGGTCGCTTATGAGGCTCTAGAGCAGCTTTTGATTCAACAAGGGCGTTATCAAGGGGCGATCGCTCTATATCGTCAGGGAATCGCTCTTAATCCTCAAAAACCCAAACTACATTTAGGTTTGGGAAAGGCTTTGGCTGCTAATAAACAGTGGCAACCTGCCATTAAAAGTTATCAGGCTGCTACCAAACTCGCCCCCAAGGTAGCACAAACTTATTATCATTGGGGTCTGGCTTTGGCTCAACTACAAAAATTTGCCCCAGCCGAAAAACGCTACCAACAGGCGATCGCTTTAAATAAAGATTATACTCAAGCCTATTATCAGTTGGGAGTGCTGTGGCAAAAACAAGGCAAACCAGATCGGGCAGTCGCAGCTTGTCAAAAAGCGATCGCGACTGCTCCAGAGAATAGGAAAGTCGCTGCCGAGGTTGCAACTATGTATCGCAGTCTCCAACGATACGATTTGGCTATTTCTTGTTACTATCAAGCGATTAAAAATAGCCCTATACCAGCTCAAGAAACTGCTGCAATTGAAGGCTATCGCGCCACCTTAGAGGAATATCCCCAGGCTACTACCCAGCACTACTATCAGTTTGCCAAACTACTGCGAGCCAAGGGTTTGTTTCCAGATGCGATCGCTGCTTATCAACAAACCCTATCCCAAGATCCTCATTTCAAACCTGCATATATAGATTTACAATACACTCCCGCTACCAAAGATCTATCCAGGGGATTGATTGATTTTTATCGCAAGTTAGTAAAAAAACATCCTGAAATCACCGTAGCTTGGGGGAATTTGGGAGATGCCCTAACGCAACAAGATCGAGTCACCGAGGCGATCGAATGTTACCGCAAGGGTAGCTACAACCAAGCAATTCAAACCTATCCCCATTTAGCCAAATTAGACTGGAAAGCAACCAAAGAATTGGGACCCAATTTCATTATTGCGGGGGCATCTAAAAGTGGTACGTCTTCGATTTATCATTATCTAAGTCGCCATCCCCAGGTGTTGCTATCCCACAAAAAAGAAATTGATTTTTATTGGAAAAACTATAAACGGGGTATTGATTGGTATCTGGCTCATTTCCCTACCATTACCGATAACCCAGAATTTCTTACAGGAGAAGCAACCCCCAACTATCTCCGCTTCCCCCAAGTAGCCCAAAGAATTAAAGATACCTTTCCCCAAACTAAAATTATTTTATTATTGAGAAACCCCGCAGATCGGGCAATTTCTTGGCATTACCATAAATATAATAGTGGTTTGACTAATGAAAGTTTGGAAACGGCGATCGCAACTGAGATTGAAAGACTGGCTAATGTCAGTGAAGCGGAAATAATTAATACAGGCTTTTACGATCCAGACAATATTATGAGCAGTCTCTACATTTATAAAATTAAAGCCTGGATGGAAACTTTGGGCAGAGAACAATTTTTAATTCTTAAAAGCGAAGATTTTTATGAAAATACAGCCGAAAATATGATGCAAGTCTGCAATTTCTTAGGCTTACCTAATTGCTATTTAAATAATTATCCCCAAGTTAATGCAGGTTCTTATAGCGATGTTGATGCGGATCTCCGTCAAACTTTAGTTGAATATTTTGCGCCTTACAATCAGCAATTAGAAGAATATTTAGGAATGAAGTTTAATTG
>CAYXWE010000378.1:0-4601 GCA_964468145.1 uncultured Pleurocapsa sp. | reverse complement strand
GGTTGTGATGCCTATCTCTCCAAACCTTTTGACCCTGAAGAGTTAGAAGCGATCGTCAAAAATCTCCTCTCCAAGATTAAAGTCAATGACGATAGCGGTAGCGGTGGCAATAGTACGGAGTTAGAAAAAATCGCCAAAGAACTAGTGGAGATTAAAGCCAAACTAGACGATAAATTAGATGGCGGTAGCGGAATTAAAGTAACGCCTCCTCCAATTAAAATCGATCTAACCCCAAGAGAGCAAAGCGTTTTAGATTTAGTGGCTCAAGGTTTAATGAACAAAGAAATTGCTCGCGAACTAAATACTAGCGTCAGAAACGTAGAAAAATATGTCAGTCGCCTCTTTGGTAAAACGGGTACGAATAGCCGTACTGAATTAGTGCGTTTTGCTTTGCAACACGGTTTAACAAATTGATTTTTAGAATTTAATGGTGGGGGAGAACAGCCCCTACTAATAGCTAGCTTTTTGATAAATTAGAAATAAAATAAACTTTTGATCGTTAATTTCGCTCGATCGCAATCGATAACATTATTTATTTAGGAGCATTTATGAATAGTTACTTGGGAGCATTTCTACCACCGATCGCTTTAGATAGCCTATTCTCTACTCAGGGAATCATGGTTATGCTACTGGTAGCTTATGCAGGGGCGATGTGGATGTTCTTGAGTAGCGCGCCCAAAGTCTATACAGTAATGGTGTCAGACTTGCAGCACGCTCAAGAATTTTATGAAGGATTATTAGATTTGCCTGCTGCAGATATACCCTTGCATTACTATTACAACTACGAACAAGCCATGGGCGCGGGGGGAATGGATCCTTTATATATGTCTGCGACACCCGCTAGTACTGGAATCAATGGTTCGGAAGGATTGTGGTATCAACTCAAAAAAAATACCCAACTACATATTATTGCAGGGGCTAGCGGTGGTTATAAAGAGCGTCAGCGTCATGTTTGCTTCGATCGCGATTGTTTAGAAATGTTATTGATGCGTATCCAATCAAGACGTTTAAAATATAAAATCCGTCGCGATCGCCCTTTGAATTTTTTAGTCAAAGATATCGATAATCGCACCATCGAAATGGCGGAAGTTTCCAATTAATTCTTCTCACTCACAAACGAGTAACTATGAGCGCAACTAGCAACGATCGGTACAAACAAAAGATGCAGCGTCGCAAGGAGGTGCAAGACCAGCGTTTAGCCGATAAAAAAGCCGATAAAGGCTTAATTATTGTTAATACAGGTAATGGCAAGGGAAAAACCACTGCTGCTTTGGGTATGGTAATGCGATCGCTAGGACACGGCTATAAGGTTGCGATCGTCCAGTTTATCAAGGGTGCATGGGAGCCAGCCGAAAAAGGAGTTTTAGAAAAATGGTCGGGACAATTAGAGTTTCATGCTATGGGGGAGGGTTTCACTTGGGAAACTCAAGATCGAAAACGAGATATTGCTAAAGCTACCGAAGCTTGGGAGCAGAGTTTAAAATATATTCTCAACCCCGAATATAGACTAGTGCTGCTCGATGAGGTTAATATTGCCCTAAAACTAGGATATTTAGATGTAAATACCGTAATTGAAAGTCTGAAGCAAAAACCCGACAACTCTCACGTTATTTTGACGGGTAGATCCGCGCCACCCGAACTCATTGAGGTGGCTGATTTAGTGACAGAAATGTCTTTAATTAAGCATCCTTTCCGCGAACAAGGAATTAAAGCACAGCCAGGAATTGAATTTTAATAATTAATGAGTAGTAAAACCATCGATACCAAGATTCAAGTTTGGTTAGAACGTTTTTTGTCCGCAGTGTTCCTTTTGGGGCAAGTAATCGTTCATCTACTCCAAGGCAAAATCAATCGCCGTAATACCCTCGAACAAATGAGCATCGTGGGACCAGATTCTTTGGCGATCGCTTTGATTACAGCAGCCTTTGTCGGGGCAGTATTTACGATTCAGGTAGCGCGGGAATTTCTCAATTTTGGCGCAGTACAGGCGATCGGTGGAGTACTGGGGCTAGCCTTGAGTCGAGAACTCGCACCTGTATTAACAGCAGTAGTCCTAGCAGCCAGGGTAGGTTCGGCATTTGCAGCAGAAATTGGCACGATGAAAGTCACCGAACAAATTGATGCTCTTTATATTTTAAAAAGCGACCCTATTGATTATCTCGTAATTCCTCGTGTTATTGCTTGCTGTATTATGTTACCGATCTTGACTATGATTTCTTTAGTTGTGGGTTCGATTGGGGGCATCTTGGTTGCTACTACCCTCTACAATATTTCTCAAACAACTTTTATCGAATCGATTCAAGACTTTCTCCAAATATGGGATTTAATTAGTGCTTTAGTCAAAGCAGTAATCTTTGGATTATTGATTGCCATCATTGGCTGTAGTTGGGGATTGACTACCACAGGAGGAGCAAAAGGCGTAGGTCAGTCTACGACTACCGCAGTGGTTATGGCTTTGATTTCAATTTTTATCTCTAATTTCTTTTTATCTTGGATTATGTTTCAAGGTTTGGGTCGTCAATTTCTTAGTTAAAAATTGCCTGGTTGTAAAATAAAGATCTTTAATCCAAGCTTAAATTAACCATGACTATTAACACCCAGATTGAAAACTCTGTAGAAGTTATCGAACTTTCGCCTAGTTACAAGATTCCCTTGGTTCTGATTGCAATAGCGATCGCTCTGGGGTTTGTTGCCTGGTGGGCAGCAGTTTTACCCGCTTTATTGGGTTTATTTTTAACTATCCAAACAATTTTAATTCGATTACAATTTAGCGATCGCGCTTTATTGGTAATGCGATCGGGTAAAATACTGCGGGAGTTTCCCTATAGCGAGTGGTTAAACTGGGAAATATTTTGGTCGCCCGTACCCATTTTGTTTTATTTCCGCGAGGTTAACAATATTCACTTTTTACCAATTATTTTCGATCCAAAAGCTTTGCGGGAATGTCTAAACAAATATTACCCTGTTCAATAAACCCATATCTCTGTTTATCGAACGCTTTGTCATTCCTAATTACTAATTTCTATGAATTCTGAAGTACCTCCTATTCCCGAATCTGACAACTCTAAACTGAACTCTAATCAATCCCTAGAGGAATTAGAATTAGAAGAATTGTCCGTTGAATCTACATCAGAAACAATGACTGATGCTTGGTCGGATGAAGATATTATCGATGTGGATGTTGATGTCGCACCGACGGGCGATCGACCTGCTGCACAACCAACGACAGTTAAGTCTACAAAATTAGACTTAGAAGAAGAATCGGAATTTGATTTGCCAGACAGTCTCAACACCAACCTACAACCAGAAGTTCCAGAAGTAGGAGATCTTACTGCAGTAGATATAGCATTAGAAAATAGTAACAGTAACTTAGAACCAGAACCAGAACCAGAACCAGAACCAGAACCAGAACCAGAAAATTCTGCTACTGAAACGCCATCAGAAGCATCAATTGAATCGGAATTATTTGTTGATAGTTGGCTAGACGAACCAAAAACAAACGAGTCTGAAACTGAAACTATTGGTAATGAAGGCGCAGAGGAAATCCCTTCTCAAGATAACGATATTAGCGAATTAGAACGGCAAAAAGCAGCTTTACAGGGTGAAATTGTCGCTCTTAAGGCACAAAAAGAACAAATGCTGTCATCGCAAATTGTTGAAATTCAGGAGATCTTAAAACGTACCATCGAAGAAGGAACGCAAGAATTAAGAGAACGCAGAACAGCACTGCAAATTGAAATTGAAAAACTAGAACGCCGTAAAGAAAGAATCGATCGCGAGATGCGAGCTAATTTTGCAGGTTCGTCTCAGGAGTTGGCGATTAAGGTTCAAGGTTTTAAGAATTATTTGGTTGGTAGTTTGCAAGATTTAGCTCGTGCTGCGGATAAATTGGAGTTGGGCAATACCGAAGTAACCCCATCTCGAAATCAATCTAGAAGAAACCGAGAAGAAGGCAGTAGTGATGATTGGGGTAGAGCAACCCCTAGAGGCACTAGAAGAGAGCCAAACAGAGGTAGAGATAGTAGAGATAGCAGAGATAGCAGAGATAGCAGAGGTATTAGAGAGGGTAGAGATAGTAGAGATAGCAGAGATAGCAGAGATAGCAGAGATAGCAGAGGTATTAGAGAGGGTAGAGATAGTAGAGATAGCAGAGATAGCAGAAACAGAAACAGAGATCGAGATTCTGCTGCCACAAGCTCTCCTCAAGGACAGTTTTCTGAACCAACTTTTGCAGATAGAAGCAGACAAATTCGCCAGCTAATCGATAAATACCGCAATACCCCCGACTATTATGGCGCGCCCTGGCAACTGCGTCGTACTTTTGAACCAATACACGCCAAAAAAGTACAGGACTGGTTCTTTGTTCAGGGTGGTCGAGGTGCAGTAGACACCATGGGGAGTCGCCTGCAAAATATCTTGGTTGCTTCGGCGGTAGTGTCAATTTTACATAGTTTATATGGCGATCGCTGTCGAGTTTTAGTTCTCACCGATACTCCAGAAAATCTAGGAGAATGGCGCAGAGGCTTACAAGATTGCTTGGGGATCTCTCGGACTAATTTTGGCTCGAATCGCGGTATAACCCTCTTTGATGCTCCCGAAGT
>CAYXWE010000377.1:0-4622 GCA_964468145.1 uncultured Pleurocapsa sp. | reverse complement strand
GCCATGCAGCCAGAGAGAAACTATTTTCTCATTGGTGGGAGTATCCCCAGTGACGCGATGGGCGGGAATCGATTGTAATTTAGATGTCGAATACATAGAGCATAGTTCTCACATTAGGTTTCTTATGTGCGATAGATAGACGAAAAATGGTTGCTCTATAAGGTTTTACTTGCCATCTCTCTGAAACCGATCGAACCACTTATGATGCTGACAACTAAGCTTCCACCGATAACCCGATTCAATAACTCTTGATTGCCAATTCTCTTGTCTAACTGGGCTGTTGTCTTTTCTACTACTTCTTTTTGACCCGATACTTTTTCATCTAATGTCTTGATTTGACCCGATAGTTTCTCATCAACAGTGTCGATTTTTCCCGATAGTTTTTTATCTACCGACTCTATCTGTCCCGATAATTTTTCATTTAATATCTTAATATCGCCTTTGATTTCTGCTTGACCTACTTCTAGCTTGTTGAGTCGTGAGTCAATTTTGTCAAAACGTGAGTCTAATTTATCGAATCTTTGATTTAATCTATTTAATACTTCCGCTAAGTCTGTTTGAATAACTGGATTATTCATTGCTATACTCCTATTGTGTGTAAAAGAGAGAAATTGAGCGAGCATCCCCAATTGATTTGCTAGTCGGTGGGGATGCTTTGATTTTAAGTTATGGCGTGCAACGCCTCAATAATTCATAATGATTGTTGTAGTTAATCGAGTTATACGACTTTACGACTTTACGACTTTACAGATAATTACTTTGCAGGAGCGATCGCAACATATCAGCCATTGGCGTACCAGCTTCTACCGCTTTCATCTTGATAGCTCGATGCAGTTCAGATGTCACATCAATAGTTAATCGTTTCATTTTAGGTTTTTCTTCGGATTCAGGAGTTGTTTTTTCTTCGGATACAGGAGGGGTTGAAGCTTCTTTCTCTGTATTAGAATTTCTTTGCTCTACCCACTCGTCTATGTTGGGGGTTTTGTTACTGGTTGGTTTTTTGCCGATTCCTACTTTCTTAGCTGCCATAGCTCAATAACTCCTTAACTAATGCTTTGATTTCTTTTGACGCACTCGATTTGCTATTTAACTCCATTACTGTCTGACCGCTAGCTGCTGATTCTGCAAAAGCTACTCTTTGACAGATGGAAGTAGAAGCTACGGGTAGAGAATATTCTTCTAAAGCTTCTACTACATCTCGACCAATTGCCGTATTTACGATTTTACGATTAATTACAAATACAGATTTCAGATTTTCTTTAAATACAGAAGCCTCTTTAATCAGGTCAACTACATCATTTGCTGCCCACACATCATAAGGAGATGGCTGGATGGGAATTACTACTAAATCCGCAGCTATAATCGCACTCCTGGCTAAATCGGTAACTCTCGGTGGCCCATCGATAACTACATGGTCGTAACCTTCAGAGAGTTTTGGTAAGTCGCGGTGAATGGTGGGACGGTCTAAGCCTACGACAGAAAACGGTGGTTCGTCTTCTCTGGCTGCTGCCCAATCGCGGGATGAGCCTTGGGGGTCGGCATCTATTAATAAGACCCTTTGATTGGAGGTAGCAAGCACGTAGCTAATATGGACAGCTAGCGTCGTCTTCCCCACACCGCCCTTTTGGTTTTGTACTGAGATAATCATTTCCCTTATCGTATTTACGATTTTATGTATAATCGTATTTACGATAATTTGTCAAGAAAAGAATTATATTCGATATGGTAGAGAGCCGAGACACGTGTAAAATCATGCCGTGCGACCCCGATATCGAATACCAAGAACGTCTATCTCTGGTTATTTACCTATATTCCTCTTTATTGGTTGTATCTGATATAGTATCTGATAAGAATCGGATAAGTCAATAATTATATCAGGTAAATAACTGATAAATATCTGGTGCTAAATTAAGAGCTAATTATAACTGTGGTTTAGAAACTCCGACTCCGAGCGCGTCGCGTCGCGTCGCGTCGCGTCGCGGGTACTTATCAAGTAGTAACTGATAGAATAGTATCAGTTAAATAACTGGTAGGTATCAGATATTGATGACAGACATTCAAAGGTGTGATATCAGAGTCCCACAAAATTTATATAATGAGATAGCGGAGATAGCGGAGAAGGAATTTAACGCCCCTCGCTACCACAAGACGGGGAAAGTACAGGTATCGAGTACCATCATTGAACTAATTAAGCTTGGTATAGCTACCCTCAGAGGTGAGGTGAATTTATCCGATACTTCAACCGATATTAATCAGATAGTCAATCAAGTAGTAGAAGAGAAATTCCAAAGTATCAAACAATTACCAGATAATATATCAACTAACCCTTCTTTGAGTAAGGACGATATAAACCTTATAGTAAGTAAAGCAGTATCTTCTCAAATAAAAAGTATCAGGCAATTATCAGATACTTTACCTGATAAGCTGACTACTAGAGAGGAGATGAATCAAGCGATCTCCCAATTTGCCACAGAAGCGATCTCTACAGAGATCGCTTCTTTGAGAAATGAGTTACAGCCAATATTGGATGCACATCAAGAGACTGAAGAATTGCTCTCTAAAATAAAATGCCTAGTTTCTACACTGGAGACTGAGCAACAAATCGAGGAAAACTTACCAACTCAAATTGATTTTGCATCTCTAGACCCAATATTTGATGATGAAGAGAAAGAAGAAGATGTGGACTGGAATCAACTCAAAGTAAGCGAGTTAAGAAAAGTCATAACTATCAAAGAATTGGGTCAAAAATTTCGAGAAAAGTTAGGCAAAGCTCCCAGAGACGCTAGAAAAGCTGAGATAGTCAAGTTTTTACAGTCCACATATATATTCGACTAAATCTCTGTAGAAAGATGTGGCAACAGAACATCAAATTGTAATTGCTTTGGTTGATGGCATTTAATTATTAAAACATAATTGGTTCGGGGACTAACCCCGCTTCTACATCAGTTTGAGAGGATGGCTCTATTACTTGCTGTGGTGGGGTTTTAGAATCTTCTAATTGTACGGATTCTGTCTTTAACCAGGGTTTTGTTGACGAGACAAACTCTTTAATTTTGTGGGATAATTCCGAACCATTTTTGATGATAAACTCGCTAAAGTTTGACTCGTTAGGCTCGATAAAACTATCAGTCATCACAGCAAAAGAAGACTGACCATTAATACTAGATGTAGCTTTTTTTCTGGTTAGTATGGGGTGGTAAACTGCATGAGCATAAAATAATTCATTCTTATTACTTGCCTCATCACCAGTTAAATTTTTATAGACTTGAAGAAACTTTTTAGTAAAGCTATTAGAGTTGTTATAGTAGCTGTAATTCTTCAGAAAAGTTAACCCAGCATAACCAGAACATTTTAGTCTAAATGGAAGGGTACTAATTGCTTTATTTTGCTTATCTAGAAACCAGACTACTAAATAGGAAAAAGCTTTATAGTTACCCGACTTAAACTTAGCTTTATTATAGGGGATAGTTTCAAACTCATCACTCATCAAAGGTTGAGAACGATTTAATACTAGCAGCCTTGGTTCTTTGGTAACAAATAGATTCTCTCGTGTACCATCGCTAAATTCATGCTCTATAATTGACCATCCTTTTGTTAGTTCAAGCTCGGCTAATTCCGCATTAGCATTGGTGATAGCAATGCCATAGTTTTGACTACTAGCATTTAAAAATTGACAGTAAGGTACTGTATCTAAATTGCCTAAAAACTCGTTACTATTAAAGCCAAAGTCTTGATAGTTAGTTATGGTCATTGATGATTACTAATTAATTTAGTTTAATTGTACTATTTAATTAGATTTAATTCGGTTTTCAAGACTCGCTCAACCATCACTGCTATCTCCTTCTATTCGCTCTAATACGTCTTCTGCTCTGTTTTCGTAAGGAACGGAACAACCCGAATCGGTTTTAATAGTCCAGGTTTTTGTTGGAGCAAAATATTCGATTAGTCTTCCAGTAACAGAAGTCTCTTTAATCTTTACGCGCTCTCCACTTTGAAATTTACTTCCTTGGTTGTGATGGGTGGTGACGGATGGGGTGACGGGTTGTGATGGTTGCTGTGATGGATTAGAAATTGGCGAGGACACGCCTGCCGGGGAAACCCCGGCAGCTCGTGATGTCCGTTCTGATTCATCACCAGTAATGCTTTGAGCAACATCATGTGATGGATATGACGGTAAATTCTCCTCATTAATAGCTGTAATATTATTGCTATTTAATTTTTCTGAATCTAACTCTTTAGACTGACTTTGAAAATATCCATCACATCCGTCACATTCATCACCACCAGTGCTTTCATCCGTCACACTATCCGTCACATTATCCGTCACATCCATCACAGTTGGCAATGTATTATGTGTAGCATGTAGTGGTGAAGTGATATTAGATGGTGATGTTAAGCCAGTTATCATTGGCGGTTCGTCGTCATCTTTATCTTTCTCACGTTTATCTTTCTCACGAATTTTCAGCCCTAAGAAATAACTTCCCTGGCGATCTCGTCCTTTCTCGATATTTAACTCAAGCTGGTTTTTACACAGGTCGGATAGTAAATTGCCAAAACGTCTTACCCCAACAGGTTTACTACCCGTGCTGTGACAATATTCGGCATAGTTAGCATAGAGCCAT
>CAYXWE010000376.1:0-4624 GCA_964468145.1 uncultured Pleurocapsa sp. | reverse complement strand
ATTTTATCAACAACATCTTAATGCTTGGCTTGAAAAATTTTCGTTAGATAATTTTAAATTTCTAATTTACGAAAGAGATATCAAACAAAACAAACAAAATACTATTGATGATATTTGTGATTTTTTGGAAGTAGATAGCAAGTTATTTCCTAAATCTACTAATCTAAATGAATATCATAATAAAGGTTTACGATATCGTATTAAAGAAAATGGTGTATTCCTCATCTTTCCTGAAAGCGACGAAGAAATTATGGCGATAGATCCAGATGAATTAAAAAAATTGAGAGAGATATATCGTCCAGACTATATTTCTTTACAAAAAACCCTAAATGTAGATCTGTCAAAATATTGGAAATTTGATTAATATTTGTTTTCCCTAAAAATAATGCCAAATTTGTTTTTACCTTAAAACTAAAAATGTTAGAAACCCAATCTTATGCTCCAGGTTTTTTAGAAAGATCTCAATCTTACCAAACCCAGTATTTGTCTAAGTTGAATGAATTGAGTCAATTTTCAAACCCAGACTTAGAGCAAGAACCAAAGCCAGGAATCATATCTAGCGATAGTTCTTCGATTATGGGCAAAGATGGATGGATTTATATATATTCAGGAAGTAACAAGTTTTTAGATCAATTTAGAGGAAGTTTACAGCTAGATAAAGAGCAAGCTAATCAGTGGAAGGAAATTTTACAGTCGAGAGCCGACTGGCATCAAGCCAGGAATATTAAATATTTACACTTGTTTGTTCCGAGTAAATTAGCAGTATATCCAGAATTTTTTCCTGAAAAAATTATTGCTCAAGGAGAAAGACCAATAATACAATTGCAGGAAATCTGCAAAAGTTTATTTGAATATCCTTTAGAAATTTTAGTTAGAAACAAAAAAAACTACAGACTATATGAAAAACAAAATTCTCATTGGAGTTTTTGGGGATGTTTTTTTGTATATGAAATGCTATGCAATAAGTTGGGAATTGAACCGAATTACCAACTACTTGACTACCCGATTGAAATCATAAATGAAAAAGCCGATCTGGGTGCAAAGTTTCAAATGCGAGAAACTAGACTTCATAAAAGAATTAAGTTTAAGTCAGATATAGTATATGATAACGAGTTGATTAATTATTGTAATCGGGGCAGTATTAGAATCATAAAAAATAATCAAACAAATTTGGGTAAGATGGTAATCTTTGGAGATAGCTTTTCAAATCCAGGTTATCCTGAATATAACCAGAGAAAGCGTCATATTCATCGTCTTTCATCTATGTTTGCTGAAACCGTTAGTGAAGTTCATTTTGTTTGGTCTCCTTGGATTGACTACGACTACATAGAGCAAGAAAAACCTGATTTTGTCTTGACAGAGATGGCTGAGAGATTTTTGATAAAAGTACCCCAGGATGAAAATCAACCATCTATTCAAGAATATGCGAATTCAAAACTCGCTCAATACAAAAAAATGGAAAACACTCAGTTTTTTACTAAACAAATGAACAACGCAAAAGAAAATTTCAAGTTGGGTAATACATTGAGAGAGCAAGAACAAATAGATGAGTCGATCGCAGCTTACGAAAAAGCTCTTTCAATTAAACCAGATTATGTTCGACCGCTCTATTCACTTGGCGAAATATACAAAGGTCAAGAAAATTGGCTCGAAGCTGCTAAATGTTACCGTCGTATAATTGGATTGAATCCTAGTAACCCTAACGCATACATCAAACTAGCAAGAGTTTTAAAACGACAAAATAAAATATATGGCGCGATCGCAGCTTACGCTGAAGCAATCGAACTAAAGCCAGATTTGGGTGCTGGGGTATATAGAGACTATGGAGATCTTTTACTACAAGTAAACGATAAAAATCCAGAGGCGATCGCAGCTTACCAAAAAGCAGCGGAAATTAAATCAGATTGGGGGGCGGGTTTCTACAACAAGTTTGCCAATCTTTTAGATAAACAAGGAAAGCTAGAGGAATCTACTACATATTACTTGAAGGCTTTAAGTTTACAAGGTGATAACCCCGCACAATATTTATTGGTAGGCAATATTTACCTCAAGCAAGGATTACTCAAAGAAGCAGCAGGCAATTATCAACGAGCCATTGAAATAAAGCCTGACTTTAGCAATGTTTACAAAAAAATGGGCGATTTACTCAAACAAAAGAATCAATTAGATGATGCGGTAAAATGCTACCAAAAAGCACTACAACTTCAACCAGATTTTAAAGGTGTTTATCGTGCTTTGGGCAATTTATTGATGGAACAAGGCAAACAATCTGAAGCTCAACAGTGTTATCAATTAGCTAGTTAAACTCAACTTGGCTCAAATGAATATATAAAGCAGTGATGCGATCGCCTGAATTTATTTAATTAATTTCAGGCGATCGCTGTCGTCTGGATAGTCTTATAAAACGGCAGAATCGCGATCTAACATTAGACTTATGGGCATGAGTTCATTGTTATAGTCCTACAAACTTATGTGTTTAACATATTAGGTAGTAGGTAGCACCATAAGCGTAGCTAAATACGTAATGGTGTATCATAAGTTGTTGACAAAAAACAAATAACAAATGACAAAAAACTATCAAATAAATGATACCTGAGATCCTGCATTGCCCATAAATACAATGATGAACACTACCGTATTTGAACAATTTTTTACTGACTGCGTGGGTAATTGGCAGTCCGATCGCACTTACCATTATTTAACCCATCAAGAAATAGAGCGATCGCAGACTACTTTTGAAGTCGAACCCCTCACTAGTGAAGGCAAGGCGAAAGTACTGGCTGATAATGGCTACGAAAAACTGCACAATCTAGAAACTCTACCAGGTTTCAACTTGGGTTTTTATACTATCTCCGAAACGGGTGAAGAAAAACGACAAAACCTCAATCTGATGTTTGTTCCCAAGTCGGGAGACAATACCATGCTAGAAGGAGACTATTTGCGCGATCGCGCCTACGAAGAAGATCGCCCAATTATTTCTCATTTTAGTTTTGATTCGTCTACCAGAGAATTATTAATGACTACTAACTATACCCGTGTAGTCTCTGTAGACTCCATTACTCTCACCAATCCTCAACTACGCATCCGCAAAATTCTCAATTACGAAAAACCCCCTGCAGGGCAGCCTTTACAAAATGTCCTTTTGGTTGGCTTTGGGGTAGAAAAAAAAGTTGTAGTTTAATTTATACCTAGCTATGTTTGTAGGTATTAACATTACTTAATAATATTCTTATTAAGTTTTACAAAACTTGATAGGTAGGGTGCATTCGGCATTGTATAAATAGACTGTAAATGAGTGTGTAATTCTAATTAGATTAGGATTATGCTCGTTTAATCTGGGTGCTAAACAAGATCTTTTTGTGCTTCATCTAACTTAAGATAAAGCCAGATCTAACACCTTTATAAAAACCGCATTAAGCGATAATTAAATTGATTGGCACAAAAGATTTTAGTAATTGTTGAGCGAGGAAATATCAAATATAAATTATGTATGGGATACTTCTTTACTTTGCTTTTGCGATCGCCTGTAGTCAATAGTATAGTTTTCTCAATTTGAGAAACAACTTCGTGGCAAGCAATAAAAGGTTAGTAAGCGATCTTACTTGATACCTGTGTTTCTTGCCGAGTTTGTGTATTTATCTCAAACTCAGATCTTAAAAAGTGTAAAACATTATTCGAGTAAAACCAAGACCATCAATCTCGGTTAGAGATCTCGTGTTTTATATCTTGTAAAAAATTAATTCCTAATCAAGGAGATTTATTAAATGACATTTGGACCAGCATCCGAATTAGGTGTCGGCTTGTATGAAGATACCGCTCCTTTTGAATACGTACCTGGTCGTTCAGAAGAAGAAGTAGAAAGCATTATTCGTGCAGTCTACAGACAAATACTAGGTAACGCTTACATCATGGAAAGCGAGAGAGCGACTGTTCCTGAGTCTCAATTTAGACTCGGACAATTGAGCGTGCGAGAATTCGTGCGAGAAATTGGTAAGTCTGATGCTTACATCTCTCGTTTCTTTGAAACTTGTCCTCGTTACCGTTTTATCGAGCTTAACTTCAAGCACTTTCTAGGTCGTGCGCCTAATGGCTATGATGAAATGAAAGCTCACAGTGCAATCTTAGACGAAGGTGGCTGGGAAGCAGAAATCGATTCTTATCTCGATAGCGATGAATATCAAGCAGCCTACGGAGAAAACTTCGTTCCTTTCTATCGTGGCTACAAGAGTCGTCCCGGTCAAACCATGGTGGAATTCACCCATATGTTTGCTTTAGCCCGTGGTGCTTCTTCTAGCGACTTCAAAGGAAGTTTAGCAGGCAAAACTCCCTTGCTCAACAAAAACGTCATTCAAGGTACTCCTATCTCTGTTGTTCCGCCTTCTGGTGGTGCTGCTGGGGATGGTTGGTCATTCAGCGAACCTCCTATTTCTGCTCGTACGCGTCAAGGTGTAGGCGCAGGGGCAAATGGCAAGGTATACCGCATTGAAGTTACGGGTTATGCGTCTCGCGCAGTTAATCGCGTTTCTAAATTCCGTCGTAGCAACAAGGTATATCTAGTACCTTACGAACAGCTATCTCAAGAATACCAACGTATTCACAAGCAAGGTGGCAAAATAGCTAGTAT
>CAYXWE010000375.1:0-4635 GCA_964468145.1 uncultured Pleurocapsa sp. | reverse complement strand
ATATCTATCCGAGCAATTGAAACTAGAGATGATGGTAGTTTAGTAATTCGTATTAATACTCCTAATTTATCAGATATAGATAAGAAAGAAATAGAGCAATTTTTTTACGTCGAGTACAAAAAAATATTGACATCAAAAGAAAAAGAGTATAAACAACAGTTAAAGGCTAAAGATGAAAAAATAGATTTTTATCTGAAAGAATATCGTCAAAAAAATGCTGAATTTAATGAAATCACAAAAACCTTAGCTAATAAACCCATGACTTATTTCGATCAACGTGGACAAAAAGTAAATTATCAGTATAATGCTGCTGGCAATATTAATCTTAGTAATGTAAAAAATGAAGTAGATTTAAGGCAACAGTTAGAGGCACTTCAATCAGAATTAAATGAAGCTATTAAAGCCGATCTTCTTAGTGAAGAACAAGCCACTGATGCAGAATATAAATTGAAAAAAGTAGTTCTGGAATCTAAAAAGATACAGCCTGATAAAAATCAATTAATTAAATATCTTAAGGAAACTAAGGATATTCTTATTGGAGTTGGTGCTGCTGGTGGTATAGTTCAAGCAATAATAAAAGTAATTGAAATAGTCAAAAATATATTTTGAATTTATATTCAGAATACTCTATTTTCTGATATTTAAAAGATTTTTAGTGCAGGAGTAAAAGTTGTTAAGAACCTAAAAAGTTGATTTTCCTGCCACAGATCACACCCAAAACCCCCAACCATAAACGATAACAAGTATTAGAACCCCTAACTAATACTCGTCAATGTTTGCCAGGAAAGAAAAGCCCCTACCCACACCAGTACTCAAACCCCTACAAACAAACAACACCTCATCAACAGAAGATGTAGGTATTCATTTAGGTGAAGGTTATTATTGGAATCCCGAAGCTTTACCCAACGGGCATATTGTGGCTATTGGCGCATCGGGTAGTGGTAAGACACAGACGTTGAAGGCGATCGCATATTCTCTCCATCAAACCTACCCAGAAATGCAGGTTATCCTGCTGGACTTTCACGGCGACCAGGAGATTGTCGGGGAGACTTGCTATCCGATCCACATGGCATCTCCTCACGGTATTAATCCGTTGGTAATCAATCTCGACCCTGAAGGGGGAGGCTCTAATTTACAAGCAATACAGATGGCGGGGATATTGAAAAAATCGCTGCGTCTTGGTCCTAATCAAGAAGGAATGCTGATTGAGATTATTAAAACTTGCTATCTCAAACGGGGTATAGTTCAGGAAAAACAGGAGACATGGAGTTTTGAGCCACCAAATTTTGATGATATCGAAGAAGAACTCAACCGCCGAGTAGCTACGGCATTTCAAAATGAGGAGAAGAAAGAATTAGCCGAAAGTATCTGTATTCGGGATTTACCGTTAGGTAAGCCCAACGCCAGTGGTATCTATTTCATCTTCCATCAGAACCAACTGGTTTATATCGGTGCTGCTAGAAATATCCAAAAACGCATCGACGGACACCACCACATTCGTTACCTGCTCAAAGACCTAATCTGTGGGGAGAAGGTAGAAATTCGCTACTACGAACATTTATCCGACTGGCAAGAATTAATCAAGCTAGAAAACTACTTGATCCAAATCCACAAACCACCCCTCAACCAAACTACCCTCAGAACCGAGTGCAAAGAGAGTCAGAAATTGAAGCTGAAACTGGCAGCTACTTTTCAGTATGGAGTCTTTAGCCGTCCCCAACCAAAGTTTAACGAGAAGCTGGTACGCATCGATCTATCCAAACTACCCACCGAACTAAGAGCGATCGCAGCAGAGTCTCTAGCATGGCAACTAATGAACCAACACCGCCTTATGGGTGAAATATCTGGCAGACTCCCCCGCACCTTTCTATTCATAGACGAAGCCAAGGAAATGCCCAAAAAAGAAGGTAGTGCAAGCGATTTTATAATTTGTGACGGTAGAAAGTATGGTCTAGCTTTGGTAACAGCATCTCAAAGCGAACGCCACCTAAGTCATGAAGTAATCGGTAACTCAGCTACAAAAATAGTGTTACCAGTTGATGCTACAGAATGCTCTAAAGTAGCCAAGAAATTTCGATTCGCCGAGAAAAGAGTAGCAGCCTTAGAACCCCTAACAGCCCTCTGTCGCTTTGGTAAAGAAGCCGAACTATTAGAAATCCAGCCCTATTACCAACGTTTAGAAGATGCTTAGATCGGTTAGAAAATTCCTCAGAAATAATTCTCCTGATTGGCTCAACACTGAAGTCAACAAAGAACTGCTGCAAAATCTTTCTGCAAATATTAAATCGACTCCCAAAGACAAAGATATCAACCCTGCTTTTCCTGTTAAGAAGGATTGGGGGGTTCTAGAACGATCACTAGAACAAGTCAAACCAAGTCCGAACAAGTCCAATATCACTACAAATCCCCCACTCTCTACTGATAACTGTTCGCTATTACCTCTCAAGGGAACACCACACTGGCGAAGAATCAGACAGGTATTTCAAGCACTCGACAACGCACCAGCTAACTACACCTACAACCAACTCATAGAGTACGTTAGAACCACTACGGGAAAAGGTTGCTCCCGCAAACTAATCAGCAAGTGGAAAAAACAAAAATCAAATCAAAATATTCCAGATCGTAATTCAGGCGATCGCTATTTTGAAGAAAGGACACCAGCAATCTCTGCTTCACCAACAATCATTGATGTTCCAACTACTGCTTGTTCTCGCATGGGGATAAACAGTTTACAGTCAACTGATAGGAACTCACTATCTACTGACTTGTCAAGAGATGGGGATGGGGATAACTGGTCGCGAAGCGCACCTTTGGTGGCACTGATGACTCTCAAAGCTTGGTCGTATCTAGCAGCAGCAGGAATAACGATCGCCCTAGTCGGCTGCGAACTAATACCCCTCAACAACAATCGCCCGACGGAAAACATTGCCATTGCTTCGGTAACAGCAACCATAAATCCTCTAACCCCAATACCAGAAAGAATCAAGAATCGTTTAGAACCTCGTAATATCAAGATTAAACTTACTTTATCCAATCCGACTGACCTCAAAGTAAAACCAGGAGACAAGATAAGCGCAGGACAGGTATTAAGCGATCGCCTCTCGGAACGTAACCGACTACAAGCTAAGAAAAAACAGCTACAGCTATCCCTAGAAAAACTCAACCTACCATTAACCCCAATTTCTCAACCAAAACCCATCCCTGAAATTAGTCCGTTACCACCAGTTTCTTATGCCGAAGAAGAAGCTGCTATTAAACTCAAAAAACAGAAGTTAACCGAAACCGAACGAGCGATCGCCGTTCAGCAGAAAAAGATTGACTCTCTCGAACAACTTTTGACTAAAAAAACTCCAAGTAATGTGGCTTTCTTATTAAGGGAGACTGAGGAGGATCGAGAAAAGGGTTTTACACCAAACCTGAAACTCATCCTCGAACACGAACGAGCCAATCTGAAAAACTTAGAAGCTGCACGACAATCGGCACAAATCCAGCTAGAAGTGGCACAAAGTAAACTGACCACTGCTAAAGAACAACGGGCATACATCGAATATCAAAGACAGCTAGAACGGACTCGAAGGCAGATCGCCATTGAGCAGCAAAATCAAGCTTTTCAACGCCAAAAGTCAGAGAGAGAGCGAAGAAAAGCAGAAAGGGAATACAGCAAAGCTCAAATTGAAACCCAGATACAAAATCTCGACTACCAAATCCATCAACTCAGCACCGTTACCGCACCCTATGAAGGCACTATCAAAAAGGTTAAATGGACTGGTCAATCTGACCATAATCTCACTGCCGTTGTTACTCTGGCAGTCAATGACAGTAGCTCAACCATTGCCAACAGTACGGGCAAACCCACCCCAAATACAGAAGCTAAACAAAGCACCCAAACCCAACCCTAATTACCCAGAGTTACCGTGTTTGAGTAGTAGTAGTGAATGTATCGAACTATTGGCAGCCAAAGCGATCGCCAATTCTCCCGAATTAGTCACCCTAGACGAACAAATTGCTCTGATTGACAAGCGGTTAGTTGTGGCAGAGAAACGAATCGACCATACATCTAAGAAACGCTGGACGAATTATCTTTCTATCGACCCCTTACGTATTGCAGCCAATGTTTTAGGAGGGGGAGATGTACAGAAGGATAATATAGCGATCGCCAACTTAGAAGTTAAAAGTGCGGAATTGGAGGCATATCGCGCTAATCTGCACAGGCGCAAAGCCGAGGTTAAATCGCAATTACGAGAAAAGGTTTTGGGTTTAGTGTTGGAGTATGAAGCAGCAGAGAGGGAATATGTTTTGGTTCAGTCCAAGTTGGCTACTTATAGTCAACAAAGACAACTTATTGAAATAGACTACCAATTTGGTAATGGTTCAACAACCCAGATGTTGAGTATGTGGCAGCAGGGGGAGAGTTTAGAAGCTGAAGTTGTTCAAGTTGGGAATAAAAAATCAAAAATAATTAGAAAACTTCAACAAATAACTGGTTTTACGGCAATAAATTCTCACAAGTAAAATGCGCGAATCTACTAAAATGCGTAACGAAATATTAAGATGCTTTAGGCAACAATGTGTTCCCTCATTATCAAATATTAATCAAGATATGCAACATAAACATATATTCCTCCAATATCTTCT
>CAYXWE010000374.1:0-4638 GCA_964468145.1 uncultured Pleurocapsa sp. | reverse complement strand
CCCATGCTTACGGTCATACATGGTCTCCTGGATTTGAAATTGAAGCAGGGTTATTACACGGTCATGCAGTAGCAATTGGCATGGGCTTTGGCGCATACTTGAGCTATCGTCTTAACTGGATTAGTGAAGAGCAAATGCACCGCATTATACGCTTAATTAGTTCCTTTGGTTTGAGTTTGTGGCATGACATTATGCACAAAAAAGAAACCTTATGGTCTTCCCAAGTCAAAATCGTGCAAAAACGTGGTGGTAATTTAGCTGCACCATTACCAAAAGACGAAATCGGTCAATGTGGCTATTTGAACTCTTTGAGTCAAGCGGAACTTTATCAAGCAATTGATGAATACAAGGCAATCTGTGCTGACTATCCCCGTAAAGGATTGGGTATCGATCCTCTCTGTAGCGATGTCGGGTTAGAAGATCCTTCCACTGTAGCCCAAGCACCAGTAGAAGAAGGAAGAGTAGAACCTGCTACTTTATCTGCGGTGTAAATTTTTGCAGGGTTGGCTTATACTTGAAATTTTGAGTTATGAGCCAACTCATCATACTAATTCGTAATTTCACTCTTTGTGGGGAGCTTCGAGACTCACCAAGCTCAATAAGACTACTAAAATCAAAAAGACTACTAAAATCAAAGATTTTTAGTAACCGCTTGTACCCAAATAATTACGAACTACTGAGGGCGACGGAGCGAGGAAACCTCGATGCAAGATGACCGCCCGAATTACGAATTAATAATTATTTAGTCAAAATTGTTTTGACGATTATTTGATAGATATTATTTGATAAATACTATTTAAAATGACTCCAGAAATATTTGATATTGTTATTCCTCTCTACCAAGTGCGTTGGAATACACGGGCTGTTTTAGAAGGGTTGAGCGATCGCTACCAACCGCGATCGATTCATGTAGTTGCTCCTGCTGCTCAAGCGCGATCGCTTGCTGAAATGGCTGGGGAGTGGCAAACTGCACCTTTATATACCCATGAAGAGGAAACATTTTTCTCTAGGAGCAATTTAACTAAAGATATAATTTGTGCTGAAATTGATTTGGGACAGTCTTTGTATACTCCTGGGTGGTTTTACCAGCAGTTACTCAAACTGGGTGCTTATGAAGGTATTGAAGATCTTAGCGAGTGGTATTTAGTATGGGATAGCGATTTACTCCCTGTAGCTGCTTGGGATGCCATCGAGGAAAAAGATAATACTATAAAGCATAGTTTTGCTCTCTTGCAGGATAATGATTATGGAAATCCTGGCATTGTAGGTAAGTGGGAAGTTTGGATCGATCGGGTTTTGGGGGTAGACGCTCTAAAAGACGATCGCGGAACTTTTATTCCCCATCATCTATGGTTTAAGCAAGAACACCTTAAATCTTTTGCGAGTCAGATTCAGAAGTATTATAATTGCGACGAACATTGGCTATTATTAATGATGCGCTCGGCTAATGAATTTGGTACATTTAGCGAGTATTGGTCTTATGTTTCTTGGGTAAATAAATACGCCCCCGAAGATTTATCTTTCTATCCTTACGATCGCTATGGGGAAACGACAGAAAGATTCTTTGATGATGGTACTGGCTTATTTTCCGCAGCCTTAAGAAGCTATCAGCGATCGGCAGATAATATCGATCTCGTACCATCCTATGCAGAGATAACAGCCTTTATAAACGCTGAATATGGTGAGGATAATCTACCTTCTTCTTTATCTTTTGAAAGTAGTCCCCGTCACCTGAAGAAGAATGAAGAGAATATGCACATTGAAGAATTGCGATCGCGCTGGAATCCTCGCAATGTTGCACAACCGCAGTCAGATGTAGCTTAATTTTACATTTATCTACCTTCAAAAGAAAAATTAGCAGAAATTTTGCGTAACAAACAAAGCTTATATTTTTGGTGGGATTAAATTTTGGGGAAACCTTAGCTGTTAATAATTTTTCATTACATATTTTTCCGCATCCGCGCGATCGCCTATCTTCCCGTCGAGAGTTGCAGCGAGAACATCATCTAATATTTTCTTGTATAGTTTTCCTGGTTTGTAACCGAGGTTTTTTAAATCGTTGCCGTTTAATAATGGTTTCACCTGAGATAGTTTGGTGATGTATTGCCATACTAAATGACGAATATGTTTATTGCTTCTGGCTGCAAACAGAATGAGGCTGAGAGACTTGTAGGGTTGTAGCAATTGATAAATTTGACTGGGGGAATTGCACTGTAATAATTGAGGTGCAATTTTCGTTTCCAATTTTTCCAATTCCTGTAATCTTTGCAGGCTATCTTTAGGTAGTTGCAGGTTTTGGGCGACTTCAGTGCGATCGCTTGACGATAGATGGGCAATTAATATTTCTAGTCTGATTAACCAGGGTTGTAAATTGGGCAGATCGATATAAAACAGCCAGCGAGAAACACAAGCTACCTGCCATTTTAAAACGGGGGTATAAATTAAATCTTGATGCAGACAACTAAGGGCGTTTAATTTTGCTAATAGCTTTAAAGCGGGTTTCCAGTAGTTAGATTGCAGGATATATTTTAATTCCGCCCGCAGTCTAGTAGTTAAAGCTGGCGAAGCGCGATCGCTAATTCTTAATTCTTGGTAGACACCAGTAGCAATTGCATACTGGATATATTCTTCGGTTTGGGCTTCAATTTTAAAACCCAGACGTACTGCAAAGCGTACCGCCCGATAAATGCGGGTAGGATCTTCGATAAAACTATTAGGGTGAAGTACTCGAATTTGACGCTGTTGGAGATCGATTAAACCGCCAAAAAAGTCTAATAAATCTCCTTTGCGAGAAAATTCACCCCGTCTGGGAGAAGTTAGTCGTACTGCTAAAGCATTGATCGTAAAATCTCGCCGATACAAATCCTGGCGGATCGAACTCGCTTCTACTTGGGGGTTGGCGGTGGGATAGGGATAAAATTCGGTACGGGCGGTAGCAATATCGATTAAGAGATTATCTAAAACGGGATGGCGATGCCAAGACAAGGCTGCAGTTTGGAACTCGCCATGGATCGAAACGCTAACGTCGGGATACATCTGTTGAATCACCCCTGCTAATTCTACCCCCGCACGGTCGTCAGCGGAACGATGAAAACCGTCTACTACCAGATCTATATCCTGTAATAATAAAGGTTCGTTGTCGTCGGTTAATAAAACATCTCGCACGCCACCTCCTACTAAATAAAGATTCCAACCTTTTGCTTGGGCTGCACGAGTTACTTCTTGGAGTAGCTGCCAAATAGCTGGTTCTAAACGATTTTGTAGGGTAGGTAAGAGTCGAGTAGTGAAATTAGCCTTATGGGGAGTATCGGTAGCTGTAGCTAAAGTGCGATCGTGTAGCTGGCGCAAAACATCGGTACGAGTCACGATACCCACAAGTTCCTTATCTTGAATCACGGGTAGTCTGCCCACATCATAAGTAACCATCAAAGATTCTATTTCGGGCAGAGTAGTATTAGGATTGATAGTTTTGAGGTTGCGACTCATATAACCCTTGACGGGCGCGTGACTAAAACCGTGATGGAGGGCTAGATCTAGATCGCGACGAGAAATAATGCCCACCAAAGTATCATTCTCGTTAACTACCGATACTCCAGAATGACCATAACGAAATAAGATTCTTTGTGCTTGTTCGATGGTAGTGTCGGGGCGAATTGTCCTCACGGGAGAAGACATTAAATCCCTGGCGGTGGGAGGATGGGGTATTTGTAATTTTAATTCGGACAGGAGATCGTTAAATACCTGCTTTGGATCGTCGGTTTGAACGGACATCGAAGCAGCTTGGGGATGTCCGCCACCGCCAAAAGGTTTAAATAACTGATTGAGATTAGTTTCTGATAATCGCGATCGCCCGATCGCTACTAGTTTTTGAGCATCGCTTTTTTGATATTGATGTCCCAGTAATAAAACATCACTTTCAGTAAGATCGATCAATCTCGCGGTAAGGGTAGCCAACCCACCAACAAACTTATCTGTTGACAACAACACCGACGCGACAGCGTATCCTTGGATAGTATCCCGCTGTAATTTATCGAGGGCTGATTTAAATAAATCCTGTAGTTGGGGAGATAAACCAGGTTCGACATATTCGGCAATTATTGCCACATTTGCCCCTTGTTCCATCAACCAAGCGATCGCTTTGGCATCGCGAGATGTAGTTTGTTCAAAGGTAAGCGAACCAGTATCGACATGAATACCCAACGCCATCGCCGTAGCTTCAAAAGCAGTTAGGGTAATTTTATTCTCTTGTAATAATTCGGCAATATAAGTCGTAATCGCCCCTACCGCTTCGGTATGAATCTGGGTTACTGCAATATCTGACTTGAGATCGACATGATGATCGTAAACCTCAATATTCTCTACTGTAGGCAAACTCAACCATTCTGCAGCAGCACCCAGGCGATCGCTTTTTTGGGTATCGACTATATAGATAGTCGCGATCGCTTCGGGACTAATACTCCGCATTTCGGCAAAAGCAAATTCATCTCTATACAGTGCTAGAAAGTTTTTTACCGCAGGATGCGCCCCCCCAGTTAAAACGATCTTTGCTCCAGATTTGAGGCGAGACAAACCAATTGCTGAACCTAAAGCATCGAAGTCTACAGTCTGGTGACACAAAATTATATTCATTAATTTTTT
>CAYXWE010000373.1:0-4673 GCA_964468145.1 uncultured Pleurocapsa sp. | reverse complement strand
AAACTATGAATAATAAAAATAATCGTAACCTAGCTTTGAATAGAGCAGAGCAAGGCAATGGCAAAGAGCCTAGTACAGAAACAATTACCGATAAAACTAGCGTCATTCCTCGCTCCTTTATGCGGACGCTCAATCGTATTCGACAAGAAATAGATCCTCAAGCAGAAGATACAGAAGAAGAAGTAGTTAAAAGATTTCGTAAAAGTCGGAATAAAACGGCGATTTCGATTCGCTTTTTACTAATATTAATTATTGTCCCCTTACTAACTCATCAAGCTAGCAAAAGTTTAATTATTACTCCTCTGGTGCAAAAGTATTTTAGCGAACACGAGCAAGAGGTTTTATTTATCAATCACGATATGGAAGAAGAAGCTTTTATGGAGTTGCATCGCTATGAAGAACAACTTCATTTTCGGAGTACGATCGGCACAATACCTCGTCTTTCTAAAGAAGAAGAAGAAGAAGCAATAAAACTCAAAGCAGTAGAATTATCCGAGGAGTTTCGCGATCGAGGTATTAATGCGATCGGCAATGTTTTTGCCGATCTATTTTCTTTAATATCTTTTGCAGCAATTATCTTTTTTTGTAAGCGAGAAATTCAAATTATCAAATCATTTCTGGATGAAATAGCCTATGGTTTGAGCGATAGTGCCAAAGCTTTTTTGATTATTCTCCTCACTGATATGTTTGTCGGTTATCATTCTCCCCACGGTTGGGAAGTTATCCTCGAAGGTATTGCCCGTCATTTAGGTTTGCCCGAAAATCGCGAGTTCAACTTTCTTTTTATTGCTACCTTTCCTGTAATTTTGGACACGGTTTTAAAGTACTGGATATTCCGCTATCTCAATCGTATTTCGCCTTCTTCTGTAGCTACATATAAAAATATGAATGAATGAAAACTACCCTAACCAACGAGTATAAAATAGCCGTAACTCGACGAATAACAATATAGATAGAGAAAGTGAAAGTGAATCGAACTGTAATTTATGTAACGAGTTAGAATAAGCTTTTCAATTAGTATCAGCAAAATAACGACAAATATTTTCTCTCGTAAGTAGCTCAACCTAAATAAAGTAAAGTTGGTAGTTAACCCTTGGGGGTTATCAAACCGCGATCGGGTCAAGGCTAAAGCCATGATTACGAACATTATCTATTTTGTGTTTAATAAAGCGGAGCTACTTATTGCCGATTTAATTATTTGTGCCACACTTGAATTTGTTTTAAAATTCTATTCTCAGTCGCAATATTTAATAAAATTTGATGATGTTATACCATTACAAACAATTACCCAATGGACGTTGGGGAATTTTTATTAATAATAGCCTTGTTGCCTCTATCGGTTGTGTTGATACCTGTCAACAAATTATGCAATTTCTAGAAAACCGCGTATCCGAACAAGACATATCGAAATTGCGCAACAATCATATAGTAAATCCTTACTTCCAAGAGCTAAAATTAAGACCGTAGATAGCTTTTAGCGATTATTAGTTATTAATCGTCCCGACTTGCTGCCCAATTAAACTATTGCTGCGGTAGCTTCTGCATCTAAAATTGACCAAATTTTCTGGACGATGGTGTCTAATCCTTGACGCGAAACTGCAGAAATTGCATAAATAGGCGTATTGGTTACTTCTTGCAATTCGCTAGTAATTAGTTCCAAAATTTCTGAATCGATCGCATCAATTTTATTAAAAGCAATAATCTGGGGACGATCTAGCAAACCGCGTCCGTAAGCCTGTAATTCTTGCTGAATGGTTTGATAATCGACTACTGGATTATCGGCGGTAGCATCAATTAAATGCAGTAAGACGCGAGTGCGTTCGATATGGCGTAAAAAGTCATGACCCAAACCAACGCCTTCTGATGCACCAGAAATTAGTCCAGGGATATCCGCAAATACCGTACCGTCTCCTGTTGGTTTGCGTACTACCCCTAGATTGGGTACGAGGGTTGTAAAAGGATAGTTGGCTACTTTGGGTTTAGCCGAAGATAAAGAAGAAATTAGGGTAGATTTCCCAGCATTGGGTAAGCCAATGATGCCGACTTCGGCGATTAACTTCAATTCTAGGCGCAAACGCTTAGTTTCCCCTTCTAAGCCTGGTAGAGCGTGTTCGGGTGCGCGATTGCGATTGCTTAAAAAGTGCTTGTTACCTAAACCTCCTTTACCTCCTTGGGCAACGCAAATAGTCTGTCCGTCGAAGGTCAAGTCTCCAATAGTTTCTCCTGTATCTGCATCGGTAATTAACGTACCGCAGGGAACTTCAATTATGCGATCGCTCCCTTTTGCCCCAGTACAATTATTGGGGCCTCCTTTTTTACCGTCTTCTGCTTTAAAAATGCGTGCATAACGAAAATCTAGCAGGGTTTGCAGGCGTTCTGAAGCAACTATAATTACCGACCCACCCCAACCGCCGTTACCGCCAGCAGGGCCACCAGCAGGGACATATTTTTCTCGTCGAAATGCGACCATACCATCGCCACCCTTTCCTGCGACTACTTCTACTTCTGCTAGATCGATAAATTGCATTTATTTTAAAACTGACTGTAAACTATTAATCCTAGTTACCCAACTCTATTTTTGGGAATCGTCATTCCCTTCAGCATCGCTATCCCCATCGGGATTCATGGCTTCTTGAGTAACTGAGTTAGCAGATACGCTTGCTCCTTCGTTGAGCTTTTCTTTAACTAACTTTTCAATTTCCGTCGCTAGTTCGGAATTTTCCATCAGGTAATTAATGGTGTTATCTCTTCCTTGGCCGATGTTGTCACCGTTATAGCTATACCATGCGCCCTTGCGAACTACAATATCTGAATCTTCTGCTAAATCTAACAAGCAGCCAATATTAGAGATTCCTTTACCAAAAATAATGTCAAATTCTGCTATGCGGAAAGGAGGTGCTACTTTGTTTTTGGCAACCTTAACCTTAGCCCGAATACCATACATTCCTTCGTTCCCTTTTTTCAAAGTTTGGACTCGACGAATGTCTAAACGTACCGAGCAATAAAACTTGAGGGCATTTCCTCCTGTAGTTACTTCAGGATTACCATAGCTAATGCCGATTTTCTGGCGCAGTTGGTTGAGGAAAATTACTGTCGCTCCAGATTTACCAATATTTCCGGCAATTTTTCTTAGAGCTTTACTCATCAGGCGAGCCTGTAAGCCTACCTGATTGTCTCCCATTTCTCCTTCAATTTCTGCACGGGGCGTAAGTGCTGCTACGGAATCTACCACTACCAAATCTACTGCAGCCGATCGCACTAATTGATCGACAATTTCTAAACCAGATTCTCCCGTATCTGGTTGAGCGACTAAAAGATTTTCGATATCTACTCCCAAAGCAGAAGCATAGGTGGGATCTAGGGCGTGTTCTGCATCTACAAAAGCAGCTACTCCCCCCATTTTTTGGGTTTCGGCGATCGCATGAAGGGCTAGGGTAGTTTTGCCCGAACTCTCTGGGCCATAAATTTCGATAATTCTACCTTTGGGCAATCCTCCCCCCAAAGCCACATCTAAGGTCAATGCACCACTAGGAATAGTTTCTACTTTCATTTGGGTGGCATCCCCCAGGCGCATAATTGCACCCTTACCAAAGTTGCGTTCGATTTGTTTTAAAACTAGATTCAGGGCTTTATCTTTATCGGAACTGTTAGAAGTACTCGTGCGGGCTGCCATATAATCTCTCAATCAATAAAGTGTAAATTCGGTTGGAAAAATTAAAGTTAGTTAAATTTAGCTGGGATTTTATCGTTTTTTTCGTGTAGTTTGCGCTCTCATTCAACTGATACTAAAGAGTTTAACTAATTTCTCTTCTGGTTTGAACGCGATCGCATCATTACTTTCTCACTTGTTGACAAAAAAATCAATTGCGATTTTTATAGAGTTCGATTAAAACCTACGGGTGCAAGTAACTTCGATGATAATTAAGAAAATTGGTTAATTATGGCGAATTCAATTTTCTTAATATTTTCATGGCTGTTGCGAGCAATAAACAATGAATACAATAAAACCGATCGGCTCTATACAACTACAAGGATTAAAAATAGACTTCCATGAGCTTATACACTAGTATTCTCCACACCATTGGTTCGGGTGCAACCGCGTATATTTTGGCTAGTAGACTGCGAGATCCCCTAACGCGCTCCAACACTTTGGCGGGTTTTCAGCTAGCAGAATCGGGTGCAGTACCTTTTTTAACTAAATTAGCAGCTAGAGCAGCAGCAGAGGGCGATACTTGGCTAGCAGAGAAACTAACCATCCATGCAGAAGACGAACAACGCCACGGACAGATATTTGCCCATGGACTAAAGCAGCTAGGCAAACAGGTAATGACTAGAGAAGAAATCAATCAAAAACAGTCTGAAAGTAAAGAAGAAAATTCTAGCCCCTTTTTTGCTAAATTTTATCGCGACTACGATCGCGAATCTCTCAAGGCAGAAACAATAGACTGGTTGGTATTTATGGGCAGTACCTATATTTTAGAATACGATGCCAGTAAAGATTTTGCTCGTATGGCCACCGCACTACCGAACGATGAAGCAAAAAATCGCAACCTCAGAAAAAGTATCATTAGCGTGGCTCAAGATGAAACCAGACACGCAGCCTATCTTTATCGAGCTATGCAGAGAAGAATGCCCCAAGTAGAAGTAGATGCTTTGGTAGAAAAGTGGCGCAA
>CAYXWE010000372.1:0-4688 GCA_964468145.1 uncultured Pleurocapsa sp. | reverse complement strand
TTATCTCTACGCAAATAATTACAGACGCGGGACTTCCCTGGCTAAAAGGTTAAACTACTTGTTCTACTTCGACAATTTCGGGAATTTTTTCGCGCAAACGACGTTCGATCCCCATTTTTAGGGTCATCGCGGAGCTAGGACAAGAGCCACAAGCCCCTTGTAGTCGTAATTTGACAATTGGCCCTTCAATTTCGGCTAGTTCGACGTTACCGCCATCAGCCATAAGATAGGGACGTAATTCATCTAAGACGGTTTCTACATTATCTGTAGTTAATGCTAATGCCATAGTTGATTTGATTTGTTTATTGGATACTACTATTATAAGATTTGGTAATTTCTAATTAAGCTACTGTAGCAGGTTCTAATAACTTAGTTTCTGAAAAAATAAATTCTGTAGTAATTGCCTCGTCACCCGAATCGATAGATTCAATTACTTGATGCTTGGGAACGTAGTAATTACCGAGCTTTTCATAACTTTCATTAAACTCCCGTTTGGCTTTGAGAGCGTTGGTTTTAGAATCGCGGAAAATAGCATTGTAGCCAGTAGAAATATAACCCTCGCCAGTATCGAGACTTTCATTAGTATTAATCACAAACGCCATTGGTCCCATCACACGGCTTACCTGACAGATTTCTGTACCGCGAATTTTGTAGTTAGAACCCATCGAGTCGCCTTTGACTAGTATTTCTACCGCGCCAGAAGCGTCTTCTTCTCCTAGAGAAAAGGTGCTTTTGCCATGAGCTTTCTCGAAGGTATTGCGTTTGCGATGAGTAATAACATCTCTCATGTGGTTATAAACACTTTCGGATACCTTTTCATCCTCAATGCCAGTTACTTCTACCTCTAGATCGCTATTAACCTTAATGTTGGCAGTGTAGACTTCATCTCTCTGTTTTAGTTCGAGCTTGGTAGTGTAGCCAGGGAAGTTACTATCCCAAGTGTAGCGATTTTCGTAAGCTGCTTGAAAGCGATCGCGTGCAGTATTATCTGTCATGTTTGTCTTGAATGCTGTTTTTTATTTCATTATCTAGTGTAGAAAAATTTCTTCTCTCTAACCAATCTTGCTTTTTAATTATAAATCTTCTTTAAGCAGCCAAAAAGCAGTATTAGTCATACCAGAGTCATCTGGTTGAATGAGGAGAAAGTGTAGTCCTTGTGCTGTCTGCTTTTTCTGTTGGTAATTTCTGGCAATATCTGCAGCTTGTTCTGATTCAAAAGTATTGAATACCCATCTATCTACTAACCCAGTTTCTAAAATAAAGCCTCCAGATTTACCGATTTCGGTAGGAATATAGTTAATATAGGCAGGATTTTGTTGTTCGATCCAGGTAGCAAGCTGCATCGATTTTCTCCCGCCATAAACAATAATACCTGGAATAAAAACATCAGATGCAATACCTAAATTAATCGGGAAAAATAGTTCGGGCAAACGACAGATAGGAATCGGGCGATCGCGAAATAAATCGACAATTTGACCTGCTTTTATATTAGCTATTTGCCATTTATCTCCCCACAAATCTTCGGGTAGTGCTTGAGGTACGGGTTTTTCTAATTTAATCGGATCGTAATTAGGATATTTTTTAGGGTATCGTTGGGTCAAGACTTTTTTGATAACAGGAGTATTTCTTGTAGCTTCAATCGCAATTCCTAATTGTTGACCAACAGTAGTTAATAGTCCTAGAGTTTGCGGGCGAAAAACTTGAATTTTTTCTGGTAAATTATCCCCTGCAATTTGTTTGATTTGTTCGCTTAACCATAGAGCATTTGCTTGGCTAGATTCGCACTGAACGCTATAAACTTTATACTGTCTTTTTTCTTGAGTAGAATCAAAATATTCACAAATAACTAATTCCCATATTTTCGCCTCTTTTGGTGATGAAGGGAGGTAATAAAAATCAGCTTGCCAAGTATTCATAGTTATTAATTATTAGTTATTTTATCTTTTAAGAATTTTTGGATAGTTTGATAGTTAAGTTTACCGCGATTATTGCGGGGCAAGCGATCGATTGAGATCCAATACTTCGGTTGTTTGTATTTAGCTAGCTGAGATGCGATCGCCTTTTCGATCGATTCTAAATCGGGCTGAGGGGCTAAAGGCACATAGACTGCAGTTACTGCTTGACCCCAGTAGCGATCGCTCGTCCCAACGATGCAAACATCTTTAACTAAGTTAGTTGCTAAAATCACCTCTTCTATTTCAGCAGGATAAACATTCTCGCCTCCCGTAATAATTTTGTTGCTATTTCTACCAACTATATATAGATAACCTTGTTCGTCAAAGTAACCAAGATCGTCAGTAGTAAATACAGGCTCTTTCTCAAAAAAATGTGGATAGTATCCCCGACAAAAAGAATCTGTCTTAACTCGAATTAAACCAATATTTTGATTGTTTTCTCTACTATTTACTTCAGGCTCGATCGCAATCTGTGCGTGGGGTAAAACTCGACCATTACTATTATTATTATTATTAAAATCTTCAGGTTTTAAGGTTACCACCCCCGATGCTGTTTCTGTCGTGCCGTAGGTGGGTGCTAAAGGTATTTTATATCTTCTCGCTCGCTCTAAAAGCGATCGCGCTGCTGGCGCACCACCCAACAAAACTGTTTTAAATTGTGCTAACCATTCAGGCATTAGCTCGATTAATAATTGTAGCTGAGTTGGCACTAAAGAAATAAAATACTCCTGTGGATTGATAATTCTTTGCTTATTTTTAAGTATTTTATAAGGACATATAATTAATTTTCCAGCAGTAATAAAACAACGCATAAACTGCATTAATCCGCTTACATGATACAAAGGTAAAGTACAAAATGAATTAATAGCTTGACAGTTAAAGTAAGTTTGAAAACCCTTTACCGATGCGCTTAAAGTAGACCAACTATGGATAGCAAATTTAATCTTCCCCGAAGTACCCCCCGTCGGAATCATAATTAAACTTCCCGCAGCAACATCGGGACTTTGTGAGGTAATTCTAGGAGATAAATCCTTAATAGTTTGCTTGCCAAATACCAAATCTGGTTGAATAATATCTACTACCTGCTGCCACTCTTGCTGCTGCCAATCAGGATCGCATAAAAATACATCCGCTTCAACTATTATTCCTGCCAAAAAAGTCGCTAAAAATTCTATCGGTTGGGCTTGGGCAATAGCTATTTTTACTCGTTCGTTATTACTGTTGCTTGTAGATAATATTTCTTCGATTCTTTGTCTGGTTAACCAATATAATTCTACCGAATAGTTATTTATTTGACTGTATATATCATCTTTTTGGTTTATTGCATAATATCCCAGCCAATCTTGCTTGCTAGATAGTTCCAAACGAGATAATAGATCCGATCTCATTGAATATAATTAGGAATAAATAACTATATATATATATAAACACCGATATCAAATTAGACCGATAGCTTCATATTTATGTAAAAAAACCAATGGCAAAGTAATTATATTACCAGACAATTAAATCAAATTGTTAAAGTTATTTAGTCTAACTTTTAAACTATGTTTGAACGAGCAACTGTCTTTTCTGCTATCTTCATTTTTCTCTTCTTCGGTGTCGTAGGTATGAAATACGTAAACTTTCTAAAAACTAAAGAGCAAGCTAGTAAAACATCATTTATTTTTAAGGAGCATAGTATATTCTCAAATTTTAATGCTCCAAAGTAATTCCACTAACATTGCTTCTGCTAATTTAGTTTTCAGACATCCTCTAATTTGTTAAAAATATTTTTTAGTTAGTAAAGCTAGCTTTTCTCTGGTTGCAGGAGGAATTAGATCGAAAGGAGTAAGGATAGCAAATTTTAGTGCAGAATGAGCGATCGATTCTGGGGGATTGATATTTAACCTTTTGACAGCTTCTTTAATTGCGAGTTGAGCGTTAACCGCATTTTTCTGGAGATTGCCGATAATCATTTCTACCGTAACGCTGTCGTGGTCTGGATGCCAGCAATCATAGTCGGTAACCAGAGCCAAAGTTGCATAAGCAATCTCAGCTTCTCTGGCTAATTTTGCTTCGGTTAAGTTAGTCATGCCAATAACTTTTGCACCCCAACTACGATAAAGATTAGATTCTGCTTTGGTAGAAAATGCAGGACCTTCCATACAGATATAAGTACCACCACGATGTAAATTAGATTCCGCTAAATCCAAAGATGCCACAGCATCTCCTACAACTTTAGCTAAATTGGCACAGATGGGATCGCCAAAGGCAATATGAGCCACTAATCCTTCACCAAAAAATGTAGAAGTGCGGTGTTTGGTGCGATCGATAAATTGATCGGGTATTACCATATCTAAAGGTTTGGCTTCTGTTTGAAGCGAGCCTACAGCAGAAGCGGAGATAATATATTCCACTCCTAACTGTTTCATAGCGTAAATATTGGCTCTAAAGGGTAATTCAGTCGGTAAAAGATGATGATTGCGCCCGTGGCGAGGAAGAAAAGCCACTGTCGCTTCTTCTAATTCTCCAACAATAAAAACATCGGAAGGATCGCCGAAAGGGGTAGTTAGTTTGATTTCTCGAACGCTTTTGAGAGCGTCCATTTTATATAAACCACTACCGCCAATAATGCCAATTTTCGCTTCTACCATATTTATCTGACTCAGTTATTATTTATGCTCGCTCGCTGTAACAATCTTAGTTATCTAATACTCGAACTCGAACGAACTTTTTTTATTCTTTAGATTT
>CAYXWE010000371.1:0-4700 GCA_964468145.1 uncultured Pleurocapsa sp. | reverse complement strand
GATATTGCCATGTTTAAGAAACAACTAGAACAACTCCGCCTATACCTATGGATGTCATGTATGGGCGGATTGTTGGTTTTTGGGGCAACCTTTTGTTCGCCAAAACCTGATACGAATGCGCCAAGTCGTAACTATCACAACCCCAATGAATTGATGAAGCGGGGGGAATAATGCCAAATAGTAAAGCTTTGGCGCGGTTGCTGGAGCAGCAGGAACGCTTAAGGCAGCAGATAAAGAAGCTGCAAAAGTCAAATGACACACGCACCAAAATATTACACGGAGTCGCACTGTTAAAGGCTTTAGAAGCTGGCAAGGTAGAACAAACCTATATCGACCAGCTTCTTGATGAATACATCACCCAAAAGTCAGCACGGGAGTTTTTAGGACTAGAGCCATTAATAGAAGCTCATGACACCGAAGAGGTAAACGAAATCGTCGATGACCTTTTAAGTAATCCCGATAACGACACCGATACTGATTACGAAGACGATTACCAGACTGACGACAACTATCAAGAACAAGACAATTACTACTAATTATCATGGTCAATCCAAATTCAGGAGGGGGGCGACTACGCTCTGACCCTGACCCATTGGCACAGGTACGTTCTGAGCAACGGCGGGTGTTGGATAGGGATATTAACCAACTCAGGGATAATAACCGCAGCCTTAAAACATTGGCAGGGGCAACCAACTTAAAGAATGTCTCTAGTTCAACGGAACTAAACCGCCAGATGAAACGTGAAGTCTTAAAGCATAAAGGCATCGCGAGTCCTAAAGCCTTTCGACAGGTAGCAGCCAGGATGCATATGTCGGGATATTCCGAACAAAGCATTATGCGGGGTATGAGACATTACAACCGTCAAATGTCGCAGATGAAAGGACATGAATTCAGGAATTACTTTAACCGTAATATCAAACCCGCTTTGAGACATCCCAAAGTACAGCGCGCTCGTACCCAGAACGAAGCTTTTAAGCGTCAGCATGGCATCCCGCAGACCTACAAAAATATGCAGGGACTACAAAAGATAAACCAGCACGTCCAAAAGAAACAAAGACAACAAGCACAAGCCAGACAACAGCAGGAGCAAAGAGCTATCGCTCAAAACCGTAAACAGGGGATTCAACAATCACACACTAGGGGGCGCAGATGAGAAAGAATTCACGCGAACTAGGAAACAAATCCAAATCGAAAGTCAAATTAAAGCCTCGCAAAATTATCAACCAAATCTACAACCTTTACAGTGGACGTGTCGTATTCGTTGCTGTGCCTGTTTTGATGCATACGATGCATACAGTTTCTTTTCGGACGTTCACCCTTCCTGACGCGCTGATAGAGGCTTTAAGCGTGGGTTTGTTATCTCTGGGAGGACATCAATGGACAAAAAAATTCTTTACTCGCCGTAAAAATGTATTCGCCAGAGCTTTGGTGCTACCAACTGCCATTTGGTCGAAGTGGCACTTAACCTATTTTTTCGCGTTGGATTTCAGCACCGCCTTAATGAATGTCGGCTTTATCGGTGCTTGTATCATCGGCTGGAAACTTTATCGGGAATCCCATAAACCACCGAAAGCCATTTGGCTGAGTGGAGCTAAGAAGCTGCCGAAAGAAACAGTCTTGAAGCTGACAGAAAAAAGAAACGCTGCTTTAGTAGCAGGTGGGGCAAAACCTGAATATGTGGATTTTATTGGCTTACCGCTATTGTCGGTTAATGCCACTACAGGGTTTTTAATCTTTGGGGAAACGAGAGCGGGAAAAACCGTTTTGTTTACCTGCTTGATGAAGATTCTAAGATATCCCGATAAGAATGCAGTTATCTTTGACCCGTCCAGCAATATGATGGGCAAACTGCTATCGCTGGGTATTGACCCCAAGCGTATCATTAATGCCAATGCTTTTCATAGCGATTGTGATGAATGGGATTTTGGTAAAACCTTCACCAACCCTGCTAATACTAGAGTCTTTTTCACCAATGTGATGCGGAGTGCCAAAGCACAAGCAGCCCAGGACAATAAAAGTTCCTCTAGTGACTTCTTTGAAGTGGAGGCAGCCGACTTAGTGACAGGGGTTGTGATGACCCTGCGCCGTCTGGCACTGGATGCAGGGCATGAGCCACAATTTGGTTTAAAGGAACTCTGCTATATCTGCACCAACAAGAAACGCTTAATTGATGTACTACAGACTTATGCTGATATCTGGGATGAGGTAGAAGAAAATGCTGCTGCTAATGAGCAAAATGCAGCCGTGTTTAGTACGCTAAAGCAGGTCTTTAAAGGCTTACAGCCTATGGCAGAATGCTACTATCGAGCAAGATTGCTGGGACGTACCTATGACTTAAAAGACTTTGCTCAATCCGATAAGATTCTGTTACTCGGTTTGGACGAACAACACGGCGGTTGTTATCAGAACTATTTTAATGGTGCATTGAGCCAATATATTATCACCACCATTCTTGGCACGTACACCACCGATGATACGAAGCCCATTAGAACCTTATTTATTTTTGATGAATTCGACAAAATGGGTCGGATGGACTTACCCAGTGTCAGTAATCGTGGTGGAAAATATGGACTGTGTTTAGCCTGTGCGACACAATCCTACAATGCCATGAAGGGGGTCTATGGTGATAGAGATACCAATAAAATTATTAGCAGTATCACTCATATCGCTTTCTTGAGAGTTGGCGAGTCGGAAACAGATAAATTTGCCTCTGAGTATTTTGGTATGCAGGTTGTCAAAGAACCCACCTATACCCTTTCCGAAGATGGCGGTGCGAAAACTTGGGTTAAGCCTTTGAGGAAATCAACCAGTTGGGTAGACAAACCAAAGCCCTTATTTGAAAAGGGACATTTTAAAAACCTGAACAAACTTAAAGATACTGGTTTGTTAGGTGTAGTTGTTGATTGTGACGGCATGACCTACGAGTTAAATCTAGACCATCAGATGATTGGCGAGATGCTGCCTTCTCAACCCACAGCAGAAATGCTGCTAGAGAATGAGAAGCCACAATCTGAGGACACCATGTACTTTAAACCTTTAACAGATGACCATTTAAAGGCTCTGGGTTTAGGACATCTGATTAAAGATACGACTGTACAAACTGTACAAAAGGAATCCCCACAACCAACCAATCAAAAGACTGTCACCCTCAACTTGGATGAAATTGATTTTGATGATGATGACTTTGAGAATTAAGAACCCTTTTTTTGACACAGGTGAAAGGAAAACTTACTCTGTTGCGAGTTGAGGGAGAGAGCCTTTAATGAGTCACCCCGTAGGGGCTTGGGGGTTGATATAGGCGTTAAGAAAAATATGCTATGCTGCTCGATTGGCGAGGGCGTACTAACCAATATGACTTACTCCGCCGTTTCGTCTCAGTCGATCGCCTTAATTTTTTGAGAGCATATTTTTTAGCCATCAACCCCTGACGGTCGCCCCCACACTGACCAGATGTTTCGAGAAAACTTTCAGCATTCAGGGAATAGCACCATGTACGACTACTTTAGTTTTGACGAATTGATATTGATTGAAAGAATGTTACGCCGACTGAATTCACTCAACGGCATTGAAACCGAAGAGGAACGCGAGACACATAGCGAACTGTTGACACTGGTACACACGACCATGCAGGAGCAGATGCAGCATAACGAACCTGCATTTAGTTTGGAAACCTTTGAAGATGAGGAAATACCCTTTCTGTAAAGCCGTGTACGGGGCTTTCGGCAGGGCTTTTGGCAATGCTTATTGAATTTGAAAGGATTTTGTAGTAAATCAAAAGGGTGGGGGGTCTCTCTTAACTGACCCCCACCATCCCTAACGTTTAATCAGTTCAAACAAGAACTCAAAAACGAAAGGAATTTTCACCCTTATCTTGAGCTTTCTCATAATAAGGCTTTCTTTTGATTATGAGTGGGCGGAATTGCCCACCCACTCTTTTACTAATCCAAACCTTTAAATATCTCAATAACTTTGCTATTTCAGTAGTACGGAACAGGCTGGGAAGCCGATGACCGTAAAACGATGAAGAAAGCCCCCGCTAATTGTCTTTATGGACGTGATTTAGTTGGGGGCTTTTGTTTATTTTCTGTTTCTATTTTCGATTTTGATTCTGTTGATAACGTTGAAATTTATTGAGGAAGAAAAGATGATTTACGATTTAGATTTAAAAGAACTCAGAGCGTTAAAAAAAATGCTAGTTGAGGGTATTGCTACTCGTGGATTTGAAGATGATGTCGAAGAGTATGTCTATGCAGGAATCTTAGAGTTTCTGTCCGAACGCATCGAGGGTTAAGAACGCGCAGAGGCATCTAAGCCAGAAGGCGGGCTATGGGAAGACATCAACCTAGACGAAATCCCCTTTTGAGATTTAAGGGGTGAAAAAATCCAAATTTGCCCCCCTTGAGAAAATTTAGAAATTTTCACCTCCGAACTAGCGCAGATGCAGTGAAATGCACCCTAAAACCAATCCAAACCTATACAGGATAAGGGATAGAGACTAATTTTGAGTAATAAAAACCACCAAAACCAACTTTTAACCCCCTGTAAGGGGGGTTAACTTGCCGAATTTTGGGTGAATTTCAAAAAGCCAGATGCACCCAAATCACGCATTTTTTCGGCTGTAAGACTTGCTGTGTATGGCGTTTACCCTGTTTTTGGGGGTATAAAATGTGGAAAAAACACATTTAAACCCCTGTAAGGGG
>CAYXWE010000370.1:0-4708 GCA_964468145.1 uncultured Pleurocapsa sp. | reverse complement strand
ATCCCATTATCAGGTGGTGGATTGTGACTGGCAGAGATCATAATTCCCCCCATGGCTTCACTATCGCCAGTCAAAGAAGCCACACAAGGAGTAGGACACAAGCCCAAATGCCATACTTCAATTCCCGCAGCGGTTAACCCTGCTGCGATCGCATTAGATAGCATATCGCTAGAATTACGCGAGTCTTGTCCAATAATAACTGGGCCCTGGTGGGGCGTAGAGTTAGCTAATACTTTTCCCGCACAATAGCCTAATTGAAGTGTAAAGGGTGCGTTTAAAATATCTCCCGCCCTACCGCGAATACCATCCGTACCGAATAAAGGCGTTTGAGGTAATTTCTTAATCTTCAAACTTGTTGCTCTATCGCTCACACCAATATGCTCCTGATTTTGAAATAATCGGATCTTAATAGTAATTTAGTTCTATCAAAATGTTTTATAAGTTGAAAAGATTGTACTACTAAATCCAGTTTTTGCTGCAGTAAGTCACTATCTACCCAATAAGTTAAGCGATAAATATTAATTTTGGGGAATATTAAGATCGGTTTTAGAGCCACAAATAGCTCAAAGATCCATTTCTTGCAAAGTTTTTTTGATATCAGATAAAGTCAACCCCGACTCTATATACTGAGGATCGTTAGGATCGTAAGGACTATAAAGGCGATCTAGGGAAATTATTTTAGAATCGGGTGCAATTACGGGAACATCGGGATCGAAATCCGTCGCCCTCATCAAAGAGCTAGAAAATCCTGCATAGACCATAACTTTATCTGCCTCTCCCGCAGCAGTCTCTAAATTTACAATTAATACTTCATGTCTGCGCTTGAGGGTATATTGTTCCAAACGCAAACCAATCGAACATTTATCATTTATCATTTATCGTCGAACATTTCTTTACTATTGTTCTAAAGCAGAGCGTCCTTGTTTGCCAAGACGAATTAAGACAAAATAGGCCAAATAAATTAGATAAATTGTCAGTCCTACTGCACCCATAAAGCCCAAAAAGCCTTCATTTCCTGGTTTATTATGGAAGAAGTTGCGGTAAGCTTGGGGAGCTTCTAACCAAACCTGACAAAAATCACTACCTGCTTTGGCGACAGATAAACCACAGGGGACAAAAAATATTTTGGCGATCGCGCCTAATACACAATACCCAGTCATCGCCCAACGCCAAGAGGTAAACACCAATTTAAATAAATGGAGAGGAATGTCTCGAATCTCTTCGTTGAGATCTACCCAAAACCAAAGAGCGATTGCAATTAGAACTCTAGCTGCAAAACCGCTAATAAATCCTACTTTCCAATCGGGAATTAGTAAATAAACCGTAATCATCAATAGACTAGCAACTCGCCAGTAAATAACTAGCAGTCTTCCCATAGCTTCTTGTCTGGCAAACAAAGACCAAATTAATAATATAGAAGGAACAATTACCGCCAGCAATACTCCCAAGCGATAGTCCATCCATACCAAAGGTCTAAACCATATATCCATATTGTTTTATTAAAGTTGTATCTGCAGAAAAATAAGAAATAAGTCGCCAAGCCCTTGGGCTAACCGCGATCGGCTAATTAAGAGCTAAACAACTCCAGATTATACTTCAGACTGTTGGATTCTGTTGGATTCATCGAATCAGATCCAGGTCAAATCATTTATCATTAGATTATTTTTGCGCATAGTCTATTGAATTAGAGCTAATTTTTTGCTGGCTGTTAGCAATTTGATTGCGTCCTGACTGTTTGGCTTGGTATAGCAGACGATCTGCTGTTTCAATGATGCTTTTAGAAGACTCTTGAATACTGGGAATGATGGTAGAAACCCCCATACTGCAGGTAACGTACTGACTCACAGAAGATGTTTTGTGGGGTAACTGCTTTTGAGCCAGCAGCAGAGCGATATTTTCTGCTATGAATAAAGCCCCCTCTGCATCTGTATTGGGCAAAATAACAGCAAATTCTTCGCCTCCGTAACGAGCAGCCAAATCTGCGGGTCTTCTGGTCGATTTTTTTAAAATTTTAGCTATTTTTTGCAAGCAGCGATCGCCTTCTTGATGACCGTAGGTATCGTTATAGGCTTTAAAATGATCGACATCGCAAAGAATTAGAGATAAAGGCTTTTGTTCTCTGGTCAGTCTTTGCCACTCTTTATCTAATACCAAATCGAAATAACGCCGATTGGCAATGTTAGTCAGTCCATCCAATATTGCGAGGGCGTGCAGCTTTTGATTGGCACTTTGCAGTTGACAGCAAATTTGTGATTGTTGAATGGCGACTGTTACCTGAGTAGTCAATTTTTGCAAGAATTTAAGCTCCCAGTCTTGCCATTTGCGAGTTTTGCTCGTATTGTAGGCAATCAGCATTCCCCACAATCCTGATTTGGGCTGTTGCGGATCGACAGTATAAATCAAGGGCAGAGATAAATTATCCCGTACGTAGTTTACTGACTCGCTCAACCAAATTGGTAAAATCAGATAGGATTGAATGGGATTAAATTCTGGTGGTTTTGACTCGGATAAATCTTCGGCACTACTATCTTCCATCGTTCTGATCGCCGTTGATTCTTCTACAATCGAGTCTAAAGAATCCACATCGAGGGCGGAAATAAAGCGATCGATTACCGCACGTTCGGATTTTAGATTGGGAGAATTGGAGATAACTGCAGTAGATTCGGCAGCTTCTAATAAATCTGATTGGTAACGATAAACTAGTACCTGTTCGGTATGTAAAAATTGCTGTATTTCTTTGACGGTGGTTTTTAAAATTGTTTCGAGATCGATAGAGTTGCGAATTCGATCCAGCATTTTTTTCATTAATGCTTGCTGGCGAGTATTAAATTCAATTTTTTGACGTTCGATAGCGTAGTAAATAGAGCGAGTCAAGCTTCTGCCTTCAAACTCACCCTTGATGAGATAGTCTTGCGCCCCCTGACGCAGCGATTGTACTGCTACATTGAGATCGTCCGTCCCAGTCAAAATAACAATGGGCAATTGAGGGGCTTGTTGCTGCACTATGTCTAGACTGGCTATTCCTTGACTATCGGGAAGAGATAAATCTAGCAAAATAGCATCGAAATTATAGTGGTTGAGGCTATCTAATGCTTCTTCTACTTTCTGAACGTGCCGAACATGGGATTGTTGCCAATTGTGTTCTTTTAAGATTTCCCCAATCCAATTAGCATCCGCTAAATTATCTTCTACCAATAATAGTCTTAAAGCGTTGATATTCACCGTTTTAGTCTCGATCGATAAAGCACCTGCAAACAGCGACAAACTAAATTTTCTTAAGTAAGATTTAAGATAGTTTAAGCTATTTTAAGCTATTATATTATTTTTATACTAAAAGTCGCAGAATTAAGTGAATTCACTGAAGTCTCTAGCAAAAAAAAGGAGTAAAAGAATACATTTTCTTACTCCTATAGTTTTTGAAGCTTGCTCCTTGAAAGCGCGGAAGAACGGTTACTGGTGGGTTACAATCTCGAACTAGACATACGAGCAATGCACGATCTGGCGAGATCGTTCATTCAATAGTTTTTTGTCAAAAACTATTGACACAAGAAATCTACTAGTAGAACCTCTAGCCATGAGCCATTAGCCTTGTTCAAGCTTCTTCTGGGATTTCTGTCCCTTCCTCCGATTCATCATCTTCTAGAGGCGGTACGGGAGCTACTGCTGCGATCGCATCATCTTTGTCCAGTCTTTGAACTCTAACTCCAGTAGCATTACGAGACTGAAGGGAGATGGCTTTTACTGCCTGACGAATCATAATACCGCGATTGGTAACGATCATTAATTCGTCTTCGGGATGAACGATATCAATTCCCACCAAACAGTCGTCGTCGGTTTTGAACTTCATGGCTCTTACACCCATTCCCGCACGATTTTGCAAGCGGAATTTACCAATTGGCACTCTTTTACCATAGCCATTATTGGTAATTGCCAATAGCCAGGGGCCTCGATCGATTTCTTCGTCGATCGCCTCCTCTTCACTATCGTCTTCTTCTTCTCCTACATCAATAGTGGCAACAATCTGGGCGGGAATAATATCCATCGAAATTAGTTCGTCATCCCCCTTGAGCTTCATGGATTTAACCCCTTTAGTAGACCTACCCAAAGGACGTAGTTGTTGGTTATCAGTCTTGAAGTGAATTGCCATGCCTTTTCTCGTACCAATGATAATACTATCCTCTTGGGTTGCCAAACGTACCCAACGGAGTTCGTCTTCCTCCTGGAGAGAAATGGCAATCAAACCATTAGAACGAATATTAGCAAAGGCAGAAAGGGCAGTCTTTTTGACGTTACCTTTACGAGTTAGCATTACCAGATACTCATCTTCGGTAAACTCGCTCACTGCAATCAAAGAGGTGATTTTCTCTTCTTGGGAGATGGGTAACATCTGCACCAAAGGAATACCTCTTGCTGTCCTAGAGGTGGCAGGTATTTGGTAAGCATGGAACGAATAAACGACACCGCGATCGCTGAAGAACATGACGGTATCGTGGTCGCAACAGGTCATAAAATGTTCTACGCCATCGTTTTCTTTCATTTTGGCTGCTGCTTTGCCTCTAGTGGCTCGACTTTGAGCTTCAAAAGTACTCACGGGCATTCTTTTGATGTAGCCCTGTTCGGTAATCAAAATTACTGACTGTTCGTTAGCAATTAAGTCTTTGTCTAAGAGTTCTCCTTCTCCCTGAACAATTTCCGTACGGCGAGGAGT
>CAYXWE010000369.1:0-4747 GCA_964468145.1 uncultured Pleurocapsa sp. | reverse complement strand
AAGCTGATAGCTACGAATTAAGAACCTTTCAACGAAGCTAATTCACACCAAGCGTTAGTTTTATTTGTTAATCATTAATAATTATCAAACATTTAAATGCCTGACAGTTTAGAACCTACAGTTTCTATAGTTATACCTACTTATAACGAGACAGATAATATTGAAGCAGTATTAAACAGCTTTCTTGCTTCAGCATATTCCAATATTGTAGAAATTTTAGTTATTGATGGTAATAGTACCGACGATACAGTAAGTAAGGTTAAAAAAATATCCCAAGACAACAGTAAAATCAAACTATTAACCAATCCCCAAAAAATTCAATCAGCAGCTTTAAATCTAGGTTTAAAAGTTTGCCAAGGAGAAGTTTTTTTACGAGCAGACGCTCACTGTTTATATGCTACTGATTATGTCGATAAATGTATTCAAACGTTATTAAATACAAAAGCAATTAACGTCGGTGGCGCACAGCGTTTTATAGCGGAATCAAAATTCCAAGCGGGAGTTGCTTTAGCAGCTAAAAGTGTATTGGGTAGTGGCGGTGCGAAATATCGCGATCCTAATTATAATGGTTATGTAGATACAGTATTTTTGGGCTGTATGTGGACTAAAATACTTCGAGACATTTCAGGATATTCCAATCAAGTTGTCAATGAAGATGCAGAATTGAATCAAAGATTGTTGGCAATCGATTCTCAAGCTATTTATGTTAGTTCGGATATAAAAGTTTGGTATTTTCCGAGAAAAACTTGGGAGTCTTTGGGGCTTCAGTATTTCAAGTACGGTAGAGGCAGATACTTGACTGGAACTAAACACAGTAAAGCCAAACAGCTTCGGGGACAATTACCTTTTTTAGTCGTTTCGGCAACAATTATTTGGTTTGGTATCGATCTATTTTTGCCTGGCATAAATTTATATACAAAAGAGATATTTATACTAGGATTAATTGCCGTATTGGGAGAAAGCTTGAGAGTTAATATAAAATATAAAGACAAATTCATCGAAGATATTTGGCGGGGAAAACCAGAACTTTTACCTTCGATAATTAATCGCTGGTTCAACTGCGCGATCGCGATCGCAACTTTGCCTGTAGCTCACTTTTCTGGTTATGGTTATCAGCTAATCAGAAATAAAATATTACGAATCTCAGGCTGGTAAACAATCTTTTTCTTTAATCTTACTTTTAAATAAATGATAAATGAAGTGATTCCCAATTTCTTATTAGTTGGTGCGACTAAAGCTGCAACCACCTGGCTTTACCAACGTTTAAACGAGCATCCAGAAATATACGTCCCTTCTCTAAAAGAAGTAAACTATTTTAGTCGCCGATACGATCGCGGTAAAGAATGGTATTTATCTTTTTTTGCCGATGTTAAAGCAGAAAAAGCGATCGGCGAACTGTCTCCTTCTTATTTTACTAGTCCCGAAACTCCCACCAGAATTAAAACTCTCAACCCAGATATGCGCCTAATTTTTATGCTGCGCCATCCCATCGAACGGGTATATTCTCATTACTGTATGGAGCTAAGATACAACACAGTTAGTGAAGATATAGAACGAGAATTAAGTTTAGATTCAATTATCGTCCGAGAAAGCCTTTACTACCAGCAAATAGCCAAATACATCGAACTCTTTCCCCGCGAAAATCTTAAATTTATTATCTACGATGATATTAAAACCAGTCCCGAAAAAGTACTAGTAGATTTATACAATTTCCTGGAAGTAGATTCTAATTATAAAAACCCTGCAATCTACAAGCAAACATACACCAAACAACCCCGACAAAAGTTTGAGAAACTATATACCTTGCTTGTTGCTATTTATCGCTGGATTAACAACAACAATCAATGGGGTAGAAAAATATTAACTACACTCAAAGATCGGGGCTTTAACGATAAATTTCACGATCTTAATTCCACAGAAAAAGAATATCCACAAATTACCGCCAGCAAAAAAGAACAACTGAGAGAGTTCTATGGAGAGGATATCAAACAACTCGCTCAATTTCTAAACCGCGACCTATCATCTTGGCTATCTGCCAACTAAGATTCGCCGATACCAGAGGAAACAAAAGATCTATGCGCATGAATGATTTTGACAATCCAAAGTTTATGGTTTTTTGTCCTTTGTTCTTCGCCAAAAGTCATCATATCTACTAAGGGAATGATTTATGCCCATAAGTCTAAAGTAGGTTTTTTTTATTTAAACTTTTCGACGTTAGTAAAGCGAATATAGTATACCAAGGCACAACAATCTAGGAAAAAAAGACAATAAAGGCATAAAGTTTGGTTAAATGATCTAAGTTGCTGTTTTGACAATTCAATTTACGGTACTAGCAGTTTAATTATGAATTTTATAGTTGGGAGCAAAATATGAAAGTTATCATTCTAGGGGGAGACGGCTTTTGTGGCTGGCCTACTTCTTTGCACTTATCAAACCTCGACCATGAAGTAGTTATTGTCGATAATTTATCAAGACGCAATATAGATAATGAATTAGAAGTTAGTTCTTTAACTCCCATTGCACCCATTGGGCAAAGATTGGACACCTGGAAAGAAGTTTCGGGGAAAGAAATTAAATTTCTGAATATTGATATAGCCGAAGAATACGATCGCCTGTTGAGTCTGATTGTAACGGAAAAACCCGATGCGATCGTCCACTTTGCCGAACAACGGGCTGCACCCTATTCGATGAAGTCTTCCAAGCACAAACGCTACACCGTTAATAATAATCTTAATGCTACTAATAACTTACTCTGTGCCATTGTCGAATCGGGATTAGATATTCACCTAGTACACCTGGGTACAATGGGCGTATACGGTTACGGTACTGCAGGAATGAAGATTCCTGAAGGCTACCTCGATGTAGAAGTAGTAACCGATAGTGGCGATCGCATCCAACAAGAAATTCTTTATCCTGCTAACCCTGGAAGTGTCTATCACATGACCAAAACCCAGGATCAGCTATTCTTTTATTATTACAATAAAAACGACGGCATTCGCGTCACCGACTTACACCAGGGCATTGTTTGGGGAACAAATACCCCCGAAACTTTAATGCACCCCAAACTAGTCAACCGTTTCGACTACGATGGGGACTATGGCACCGTACTCAACCGTTTCTTGATGCAGGCAGCGATTGGCTATCCTCTAACCGTACACGGTACTGGGGGACAAACTAGAGCCTTTATTCATATCAAAGACACCGTGCGCTGCGTCCAACTGGCGATCGAAAATCCACCCAGCAAAGGTGAAAGAGTCAGAATTCTCAATCAGATGACCGAAACTCATCGCGTTAAAGATCTAGCTCAAATGGTTGCGGATATGACGAAGGGAGAAATTGCTTATTTAGAAAATCCTCGTAATGAAGCCCCAGAAAACGAACTTTTTGTTAAAAATCAGCGTTTTCTCGATTTGGGACTAGAGCCGACTACTCTAAGCCAAGGGTTACTCAAAGAGGTGACTGAAGTAGCAGAAAAGTACGCTCATCGTTGCGATAAAAGTAAAATCCCCTGTACTTCTTTATGGATTCAAAACAAGGAAGAAGCGGAAAAAAACAACGGTGTGAAATCTGTCGAAACGACTCCCGTATATAAGTAATACCAATTCTCTATGAGAATGCACTAATTCATAGCTTTAAGCTTTAAGCCTTAAGCTAATAGCTTGATTTATCGGTAAGAACCGATCTTTAACGGGAGATTGAAGCGCACCAAATGCTGCGTGAGACGCAGCTTATTCCACGCGCTTGTTGAACTCACCGTTAAACAACTGGAGTGTTTTTTCATATATTTTTAACGGGGGTCTTAAACCCAAATAGCTTATAGCCTATAGCCATAAGCAAGCGAGCTTTTTGATAAAAATTGATCCTTTTGCGTCTTTGCGCGGATGCGAGAAATAAAATCTAAATAATAAATCCGCTTCGCGGTAGCTATAAGCCGTAAGCCATAAACTATAAGCTCACCGCACGGACGCGGTCTCGTGACCTCTGGCGGGTTGGAGCAGGGCAAACTAGTTTGCTCGGGGTCACAGGACCCAAAGGCTTATAGCTTATAGCTTAAAGCTTTTTGATAAAAGAGTGCAACTTCAAGGAGAAATGGTATAAGAGTAGAAAAGATAGAGAATTTTTTCTGTGAAATAAGAAATGAAAAAAGCGATTGCTCTTAATTTCAAGGCGATCGCTTTTTTTTGATTATTCTAATTCAGATAGAAAACTACAGTTTACTACCGCATTCGGGGCAAAACTTATTAGCGATAGGATTGGTTGTACCGCAGTCGCTACAGTTAACAAACTCCGCACTGGGTTGTTCTTTTTGAGGTAAACCAAGCATCTGAGAATTACTCTTACCAGGAGCAATCATAGGGTAGCAGTTTTCATTTTTAGTTACTTTTACCTCCATCAATACAGGGCCATCGTGAGCAATCATTTGCGCGATCGCATCTGCTAGTTCGCTGCGATCGCTAATAGTAATGCCTTTGATACCATAAGCTTGGGCTAATAGTACGAAATCTGGCGCGCCGACTTCCATATTAGAAGAAGAATATCGCTCGCCAAAGAAGCTTTGTTGCCATTGACGTACCATACCTTGCCAACCATTATTAATAATTACGGTTTTGACATTGATGCCAAACTGAGCCAGCGTCCCTAATTCTTGGGGATTCATTTGGAAACTAGCATCGCCACTAATACAAATAGTCTCTTCGCTGGGTACAGCTACCTTTACTCCCATAGCAGCAGCCAAACCATAACCCAT
>CAYXWE010000368.1:0-4757 GCA_964468145.1 uncultured Pleurocapsa sp. | reverse complement strand
AATAACTAATGACTAATGACCAATGACCAATAACTAATGACTAATGACCAATGACCAATAACTAATGACTAATGACCAATGACTAATGACTAATGACTAATAACTAATGAACGTTCCGATCGCAATATTTCGGCAATACTTTCAGGCATTTCTTCTAACCCTGTCTCACTTTCAGTTGCTTTGATTGGTGAGACAAAGGTAAAGCAAGGGTCGCAATCTTTGGTTTCGTCGTAAACTTGAATTATCCATTTATCGGGTAATCCTTCTACGCCAATTTCGACTACGTACCAGCGATTATCTACACTATGAGAACTCAGAGGGACGAAAAAATCGCGATCGTCTTCAGGAAGTTCATAATCTTCTAAAAAAAATTCCAATGCCATCTTTTCGGCGTGTTTTGCAGTTAATTCCATAATAATTAATGTCTAATCTAATGACTAATGACCTACCACTTTTTCTTTGTGCCTTCCAGAGTGTTTATCAATATGAAGTTCTCCTCCAACTGCCCAATTTTCTCGGCTGAATTCATCAATATGAACAGTTACCCATTCGGGTTTTGTACCTAAACTAGAAACAATGGTATCTGTAACTGCTTTAGCTAGTTCTCGTTTCTTGGCTACGGAGTGTCCGTCGGCAATTTGAATAGTTACAAATGGCATTACACTTCTCCCTATTGGTTAATGCTAAGAACAAAGGCAAAATTTGCATTTTTTGCCATTTATCTCTAGAGTTAAATCTTTCTTTAATTGAGGCTAGATTAAAATTTTGTGGATACAGCGATCGCCTGAAAAGTTGCTTACTTATTAAAGTCAACTATTAATATTAAAAATCTAACTTTTTGGGATTTATGTTTTTAGTAGTATTAGCTACCGATTAACCAAATTAGCTTTAATATTTAGAATTAATTAATTATTTTGTCCTTCGCTATTTGTAATCAATAGCCTTAGCAGAGAACATTCGCGATCGCATCTGCTGCAGATGCCTGTCTCGTGACAACTCTAGTAGTCACCATCAGTGTTAATGATAGAAAGTTACTGCCAACTCAGAAATCATTTGTTGTCGCTAAATCTTTAGTAAAGCAGACAAAAGTAACCTTTGTTGGCATTGATAAAATCCCTGGATGGACATACAATTTAGACTTCAAGCCTTCTTAATAAACGGTATCAGGTGCATCATATAATCTCGTTTTCCAATGGATACACCTGCCATGCGAAGAATGTCGTAAGCCGTGACTAGATGAAAGTAGAAGTTGGGCATGAGAAATTCATCGACGTAGTTGCTACTTGGTAGCTCGATATACGCTCCCTCGCCTATGTTAATGCGCGTAACCTCATCTATTTTGAGGCCCTCAACGTTAATACTCGCAACAAGTACCTTAGTATTCGCTATGTGTTCGTATGCCTGTGCCAAGGATATGACTTTTGGATCTAGATTATCCATTGGTTTGCCATCGCACCACAAAGCAAAGTTGCGTGGTTGATTACAGGTAAAAGCGATCTGTGTGCCAAGGGGAAGCATATCAGCCACAATTCGCTTCTGAAGAAACGACTCACTACCATTAAAATGAGTCTGAGCCGACTTTAAAAGGTGTTCGAGAGTCGTTAGACGACTTTGGAAGATGGTTTTAATTGAATCTATATTTTGACTTTGCATTATGTAAATCCTTAAAACTTAACTGTAGTTTAGGCTAACGCAAAGATTAGAACAGAATAGACGTTCGGACAAACCTGTTTATTTTATTTCGATTGAGGATTACGTCATAGCGATAAAGTTGGTGATAACTAACAACTAACAACTAATGGCCTCCAGACTTCTCTTCCCAGCGACGAAATAAATATATCCATAGTGGCAAAGATAAATTTAAAGCCATCAAGCGCACCGAATGGGCTACTGTCACAATCTCTGGATTATGATTTAACGCTAATGCCACCAAAATCATCTCTGTCGAACCTCCTGGGGCAGTTACCAGCATACAGGTGAGCCAATCCCAAGAGGTGAAGAAGGTAGCAATGGTGGCAGCCATAAATCCACTAGTAATAGTCATGGCGACACAAATGAAGGCATAAACAATATTTTTACTGGTAATATTTACGCGCTCGCTCCAGGCTTCGCCGACAGTGATACCTAATAATATTTGACCAATCAAACTAATAAGTTGGGGCGGTGTAAAGCCGAAGTTATTAATAATAGGAAGATAAGCGATCGCATAATTAAATACTATGCCTACAATTAAAGTGCCAAAAAAGGAAGCTGCGGGAATATGTAATTTTGCTGCTATTTTAACTCCACCCCAGGCTGCAACTATAGCTAAGATCGAGATAAATATATAGCTCAAATCATTGGGGATGGCATAATCTTTGAGAGTTAGAGTGTCGTGCTTAATATTGCGATCGGATATTCCTGCTATCAAAGGAATAATCAAAACAACGCTGGTAATTCGTAGTGTTTGTACCATCGCTACCAAAGAAACATTGCGGTTATACTCAGCAGCAATCCCAGACATAGTGGCTACTCCTCCAGGTACAGTAGCTAGCATGGCGTTGAGTAGGTTAGTGTGACTGATGCGAGAGTAGAAATAACCAATACCGCCACCACACAGCAGCATAAATAAAGTGAGAAAAATAAATAAGGGTAAACGAGAAGATGCAGCTAACAAATTACTATCGGCGATCGCAAAGCCAATCGATAAGCCCACCATTGCCTGTCCAATTTTTCTGCCCGTTTTATTCGGTTTAAATGTTTTGTGGGAGATAAATTGATACGTTTTAATTACCGATACTCCTGCACCCATTCCCCCAAAAATCCAGGCAATGCTACCCAAACCCAGATTTGCGATCGCCATTCCTAAAAATAAAGCGACAATTATTTCTATTGTCACGATTAAAAATTTAGTAACTGCTGCTTTAGCTATGGGCATTGCATAATATGCTTAGTTAAGTTTGGCAATGAGACTTTCTTGGAATTTATTTAGTCTTTAGTCTTTTGTTACTGGCTCGGTGCGATCGCATTTAATCATAATCAATATAGCTGTTTCTTATAGTAAAAAGAGCGAAAAAAGCCGATCGACACCTAAGTTATACTTGATTTCCAATTAAATTCTCAACAAAGAGTTATGAAAACAACGATCGATTGGTCAGGTGTCTGTGATGTAGGGGGATCGGCGATCGCAGAAATTGTAACGAGTGACAAACAAAAACAACAAACCAAGCTTCAACCAATTCCCCCAGAATCATTAACGGGAATTGCTAAATGGCTCTACGAATCTGTCATTAGTTATTAGTCATCCATCGCTAGCCATTGCTCATTGGTTGCGAAGGACAAAGAACAAAGGACAAAGAACAAAGGACAAAGGACAAAAATCTACTTGAGTGCAATAAAATATCAGACCGTATAAATTGCTGAAATTGTCTTGGACAGTGATTTTGACCGAGACTGGTTTCCAGTAGAATAAATACCAGAGTCTTTAAAAATAAATACTCACGGCTCGCAATCAAAATACTAGACACCCTTACCCGCAAAAAAAAATTTCCCTCCAAATAACTAGGGTTTGAAGAGGTCGAGTGCAATCTAAGTAATTCAATAAAACTAACCGAGTGCAAATTTTCGGTTTAGTCAAAACCTCGATGATATAACTTTCATAACGTCATTTAAATAGTCATTTGGTCATTAGTCATTAGTCGTTAGTGGTTAGACAATCAAAAATAAATCACAAAAGACAAACAACCAAGGACAAACAACCAAGGACAAACAACAAATTATTGCGGAATTCAACTCAATGTCACCAACTACCAGTACCACCCTAGCTACAGAATCAACGACCACAAAGAAGTCTTCTAAAGGAGGCTGCGGTTGCAGTTCTACTAAACCCCAACCAGCACTCGATCCAAAAATACAAGAAAGAATTGACAAACATCCTTGCTACAGTGAAGATGCCCACCATCATTATGCACGGATGCACGTAGCAGTCGCACCAGCCTGTAATATTCAGTGTAATTTTTGCAATCGCAAGTATGACTGTGCCAACGAAAGTCGTCCTGGAGTAGTTAGCGAACTACTGACACCTGAAGAAGCAGCACACAAAGCATTGGTAATTGCTGGCAAAATTCCTCAAATGACAGTTTTGGGTATTGCCGGGCCAGGAGATCCTCTAGCCAATCCCAAACAAACTTTTCGCACCTTTGAATTAGTAGCGGATAAAGCACCTGATATTAAATTGTGCTTATCTACTAATGGTTTAATGCTTCCCGACCATGTAGAAAAAATCAAAGAGTTGAACGTAGATCACGTCACCATGACCATTAATATGGTTGACCCCAAAGTCGGCACAAAAATCTATCCTTGGGTACGCTACAATCGCAAGCGTTGGAAAGGAGAAGAAGCAGCCGAGATCCTTCACGAACGTCAAATGGAAGGTATCCAGGCACTCCAAGAAAATGATATCTTGTGCAAAGTTAATTCCGTAATGATTCCAGGAATTAACGACGAACATTTAGTCGAAGTAGACGAGGTGATTCGTTCTAAGGGTGCATTCCTTCACAATATAATGCCCCTAATTTCTGCACCAGAACACGGTACTTACTTTGGTTTGACAGGACAAAGAGGCCCCACACCCAAAGAATTAAAAGCTTTACAAGACAACTGTTCTGGCAATATGAAAATGATGCGTCACTGTCGTCAGTGTCGTGCTGATGCGGTAGGTTTGTTGGGTGAAGATCGTTCTCAAGAATTTACTAAAGAGAAATTCTTAGAAATGACTC
>CAYXWE010000367.1:0-4769 GCA_964468145.1 uncultured Pleurocapsa sp. | reverse complement strand
ACTTCTGATAACCCCCGCACCGAAAACCCCGAACAGATTTTGAAAGATGTCGTAGCGGGCGTACCCGATAATGTTACCTCAATGGTAATCGGCGATCGCGCTGAGGCGATCGCTTATGCAATTCAATCGGCGAGATCGGGCGATGGGATACTAATTGCAGGAAAAGGACACGAAGATTATCAAATATTGGGTACAGAAAAAATTCATTTTGACGACCGCGAACAGACAAGATTGGCTTTAAATCAAAAATTCGGGCGATAGGCAATATGAGGTTTTCTCAGAAGTAACAAATAAGCTATAAACTTCCTTTGATGATGAATTGAGGAAGTTTTTTTTGTCTGTTCGATCGGCGATCGCCTTAAACGAATTTACAGATTAAAATTTAAAATTTGCTGCGCGGGTAAATTTAACTAAACTATAGTATATATACTTAGAACATATACACTTACAAACTTTTTTTAAACAACTTTTTACCGAGATGGCGATCGAAAGCTTCGCCAGTTTCTCCGAATCTGTGCGGGGAAGAACCCATATTTAGAGCCAACTTGTATTGCTCGATTAATTCCCATAAATAATCAATAATAATTCGACCGATTAATTCAATATGTTAGATGCTCCGATTTTGCTGGAAAAACGATACACAGTCTTAGAAACAAAACGTATTAATAAATTCGAGCGAATTTTTTTTGTTTTAGACACTCATCAAACTCCATCCCGTAGCTGTGTCGTTCAAACATTCAAACCAATCGCCAATAAACCAGAAATTGTTCAATGGATCGATCGCGAGTTTACTCTAACAGCAAATCTCCTCCAACAAATAAGTTCAAACAATTCTTATCTCCCCAAAATATATAGATATTTTAGGAGTTCGAGAAACTATTATTTGGTTAGAGAATCAATTGCAGGTCAAACTCTGCAACAAATAGTTGAGAAGACAGGTAAACTTTCGATCCCAGAAGTTAGAACAATTACAGTCAAACTTTTGTCAGTACTGAATTATATTCACGAGCAAGAAATAATTCACCAGAATATTCAGCCACAAAATATTGTCTTACGTCAACAAGATCGAGTACCGATCTTGCTCGATTTTGGCGATATCGGGCAGATTGTTGCTACTTCTGGTTTTTGTGGCTATAAACAGATCTTTTCGATCGATAATATATCTGGTTATGCCTCTTCCGAACAAGTTTTGGGCAAACCTATCCCCGCCACAGATCTATACAGCTTGGGATTAACCGCAATTTATCTGTTAACGGGTAAAAATCCTGTAGATTTAGCCATCGAATCGAATTCGGGCAACTTTAAAATTCCTGGAGATATCGCCCGTCTAGATCCCGATTTAGCGAAGATTTTAGCTCGCGCTATTAATACAGACAGTAGCAACCGCTATCATTCTGCCAGAGAAATGCTCGACGATTTGTTGCAGGAGAAATTTGCTTCGGGCGATCTCCAAGCTAAAAAAGATGAAGCAAAATCAGTTTGTCGCCCCAAAAGCAATTACAAAACTAAGCCGAAAAATTGGTGTAAAACAGGCATTTATTGGATAAGTGGTGCTTGTGCGACTGCTATGCCAATCGTTGCTTGGTATAACTGGCAGTTAAATCAAAATGCTTTTGTGCCAGCATTGCTAGAATCTGAAAACTCCCCGCCAAAAGTAATAGAAGCATCAGAAAAGTTGGCTGCTTCGATAACCCCAACAACTAACGAGCCATTGCAAAATCAGCTCGATATACCTAGTTATCGTCAAGAAACTTCTTCTCAAGAGTTACAAGAAATTTTGGGAAAACCCGATTCGATCCAAAATGAAACCGACTCCAATAATAGTACCTGGATTTATAAAAATCTGTATGGTAGCTCTGTAAATATTGCCTATCTGTTTGACTTGGATACCAAGAGTTTACAACGAACAAAGGCTACGATTTCTGATTCATTAAATTTGGCAACAGCCGATCGCATTTTGGCCAATTTACTTCAGGATAATATTACCCCTTCTATTAGCCAAGCTTTAGAAAAAGTTTATCTCGGTCAAGCCAGTCAATATTTGTTTAGGCTAGAAAACTTGGAAGTAACTATCAAACGAGAACAGAGCAAGCAGTCAGCAGAAATAGATGAGAAACCTATTTATGTAGAAATCTGGAATTTGGATGTTGACAATCTCGTGCTGTAAAATTGCCCGTTATCCCACAAAATATCCCACAGTATATTACTGTTACTTAACATCTAATTTTTTTTTCAGAAAGAAGCGGACTATGATGATTTTATGGTGTTGTCCGCTCGATCTATGGAGTTAGTCTGACACTTTACACTGGCAAGGCATTATTTTATTTCCTATATAATATTCACTTTCTTGATGGACACCAATGAAAATTTGGAAGAGAAGAGCTTGGCAATTCTAAACAAGCTAATTCGAGCGATTGAAGAAGACGAACGCATAACCAGCACGGATACTTTAGGTTCTCAAGCTACTAGAGATAGTCTTCCAGAAATTTGCCAAACTGTTGTTCGAGCGATCGTTAATAATAATCTTAGTTTGCTGGCTTGGCATCAACAAGATCGAGGGACTGAACACGGTTACATTCGCTGTCAGCAAAATTTTGAGCCTGAAGAGATTGTTCGGGAGTTTTTTTTATTAAAACAAATAGTCATTACGGAGTTGAAACCCTACCTGTTGACCAAATCTCCCCAGCAAATAATCGAACAGATGACTTTGATTGATTCAGTTATTAATCGAATTATGGAAAATAGCTTTCAAAGCTACGCAGAAGCTAGAAAGCAACAGTTAGATAGTTTGCATCAGCAGATATTTTTAACGAACCAGGAATTAACTCGTTTGATTGAAGATAGTCAAGAAAGTCTTTCTTATTTGGTTCACGAGATTAAAAACCCTTTGACTTCTATTATTGGCTATTCCGATCTATTTTTGCGCCAGCAAACTATGCAAGATATATCTAGTACCTCTACCAATAATATATCTACCAGTAATTTGTCACATATTCAGCAGGTACTAAAGCAGGGACGCAAGGTTCTCAGGTTAATCAACGATATTTCCGAGATTTCGTCTTATAAAGCAGGAAATATCAAATTAAGAATTCAAGATATTGATATCTGCAGTTTATTAGAAAATATTACTTTAGGTTTGAAACCTTCAATCGAAGCTAAAAACCTACAGTTAATTACTCGCTGTACTCCTCAAAAGCTGATAATTCCCTCTGATTCTTTGCGTCTACAGCAAATTATTACTAATCTATTGATGAACGCTATTCGCTACACTGCCAACGGAACAATTGAATTAACCTGCTGCGTAGTACCCGAAAATCATCTAGAAATAAAAGTCTCCGATACAGGAATTGGTATTTCTCGATCGGAGCAAAAGCGCATTTTTGAACCATACTTTCGCAGTCAACAGTCCCAAGAGAAAGTACCAGAAGGAATTGGTTTGGGGTTAGCAATTGTCTCGCAACTGGTCAATGTCCTAGAAGGAAAAATTGATGTAGTTTCTCAGGTCAATCTAGGCTCGGTATTTACAGTTACAATCCCTCTCAAACATTAGGGTTTATTTGTTATCTCTACTAAAAACAAGAAAGCGTTGGATGAATTGGCTAGTAGCTACCTCGACGATCTGACAACCCATCGGGATCTCTCCACGGAAGACATTTGCTTTACTACCTCTGTAGGGCGATCGCATTTTAACCAGAGGTTAGCTATGGGTGTTAATCCGATCCCAGATTTACAAACTAAATCAACTCAATATATTGCAGTATCGATTAAATCAACAATTAATACAGCATTATAGTCAATCAAAATATTCAGTGCTATAACCGTAATAATACATATTATATATAAATATACTGTAATGATTAAAAAAACTCTTAAGTACTCGGCGATCGCTTTATCTAGTTTGTTGGCTGTAGGGGGATTATTTACATTAAGCGTCATTACCCTCGACGATCCTATATCGCAAAAATTGCGCACAAATACTGAAAATGGCTTCAATCAATACGTTAAATTCTTATTAGTTAAAGCAGAGCTAAATGAGCTTAATCTATTAGATAGAGGGATTATGCACTTAGGAACAAAAGCCAGTATTTTTGCTACTAAATTTGTTTATCCCGAAGCATCCTTAGTATTAAATCACTATGTTTATGGAGATGGTTCAGATTTAAAATTACCTGCCAACTATTTCCAAAGTAGCAGTTACCTACAAAGAAAAATAAATACACTGGGTAATGGAGAACATGGCTTAATAAAATTCGAGCAATCTGAAGATTGGCGACTATCTTTGGTTTTCAATCCTTACTTTTTAGATGTAGATCGCGACACCGTAAAGATATATCATCCAAAAATCGAATTTGCTGAGATCGACGAGGTTAAAGAACCTACTTTTGTAGCATTCGGGAAAATGGAATTAAGAATTTATGATAATTTATTCTCTGCTATGTCCCCTACTCCCTTTTATGCTTATGCTGAATGGGACAATGTAGATAATTAGATAATATTTATTGACGCTCCCCACCGATAAACCGGGGGGATTCCTGGTTCACGGACAAAACTTACTAAGCGCAGGTTTGCACCAACTTAAACTGAGATCTTGCACCATTTTCAGTAAGGGTTGCAAAAAGGGCAAAAGAATGAAAAAAAGGGCGTAGTTAAAGCAATATTCGGATTATTTTTAGAACGGCAAGGTCATGCTTTACCCGAACATACCCCAATCAAATCACCTAGTTCTTTAAGTTGAGGACTGTACCAAAGTCTCTGGTGACAAAGAGAAC
>CAYXWE010000366.1:0-4771 GCA_964468145.1 uncultured Pleurocapsa sp. | reverse complement strand
TCGACATGAACGAACCGCACGAAGCCCATTGATACGCTCAGAAATATTGTACAACTACAGAAAATAATCGATCGTCAAGATCCAATGAATTGCTTAATAAGTATTTATTGTCGGCTACAGCCCTCGAAGAAGGCAAGCGCGCTACGCGCTTGGCAAGCAAAGCTTGCCGCGACCGACACTGAATCAGTTTCTTAGCTCTGACTAAGAAATAACGGAGCGTGCGCGGCTGACCGCCGTTAAGCTAAACTCTACCTCGCAACATCATCGCCATTTCGTTGGCAGTGGGAGACTTTTCTAAAGCAGTCTCTTCGGTAATTCTACCCTCTTCATACAGACTAAACAAGGCTTGGTTGGTGGTAATCATACCGTCATACTCTCCGTCCAGCATTATATTATGGATTTCATCATACTTAGCTTGTTTGATGTAGTCGCGAACGGTTTCGGTATTTACCATGATGTCATGATAGGCTGCTCGCTTGCCATCGGTAGTACGACACAAACCTTGGGAAATTACCGCCACCAAAGATTCAGACAGGGCTACCCGCATCGCATCTTGTTCTTCTGCGGTGTAAAGAGTCAAAATCCTTTCGATAGTTTTGATCGCACTGTTGGTGTGCAATGTACCCATTACTAAGTGACCCGTTTGTGCTGCTTTTAGGGCAGTATTTACGGTTTCGCGATCGCGCATCTCCCCCACCAGAATCAGGTCAGGATCTTCCCGCAAAGCTGCTTTGAGGGCATTATCAAATTTGCGAGTATTAATTCCTACTTCCCGCTGTTTAATTAAGGAACGTTTGCTTTGGTGGACGAATTCAATCGGATCTTCGATAGTAATAATATGCTTGGCGTGTTCTTTGTTAATATAATCTACCATCGCAGCCATCGTGGTCGATTTACCCGAACCAGTAGGACCCGTTACTAAAACCAAGCCTTTATGAGCGTCGGATATATCCTGAAATACGGGAGGTAAACCCAACTGTTCCATGGTTAGAATTTTGAGGGGAATCAAACGCATCACTAGTGCCGGACCCCGTAAAGTATCAAAGATATTGATCCTTACCCTGGCAAATTCGTACTGAGTCGCCCCATCAAACTCTAATTCTCGCTTAAATTTCTCTACCTCTTCATCGGTTAATACTTCATGTATCCAACTCATGAAAGTATTGAGGTCGGTTTTGGGATAATCTGTTAACGCCATTTCACCGCGATCGCGCATTCGCGGTACTTCTTCTACTCCTAAATGTATATCGGAATATCCTTGGTCGTAAGCTTTTTTAATAATATATTCTAAAGAAGGCTGTCCGGGAGAACGTTTAGGACGATTTGCTTTTACCCCCTCCCCAGCAGCAACAGGTTTTTTCTTAGCATCTTGTATTGGAGTTTTTTGTGCAGCTTTTTTACCAGTACTTGGATTATTCTTAGTTTTTCCTAAGGTAGATGGGGGTGGTGGTGGCAGAGGTCGCGAACCCGTTGGTTGATTCATTTTATGATGGTAATTTTATGGTCATATTTTCTAAATTTAGTATGCCCATTTGCTGCTTTTTTATAACAAACTGGTTGCTGAGTCTATAGCTGACAATGCTTGAATTTATTCAAAATATTCCAAATTCGAGTGATTTTGATAGTTCTTTGGGGACGGTATTTAATTTAAATTAGATAATTGTTTTTTGTTTATTTTAATTTTGCTTATTTATTTTAAGCATTAGTCAATAGAGGGATAATTTTTGAGGATTGTATTGTTTTATTGAATTTTTCAATATCTAAGAGCTACTAAGGGAAATCTTCTGTGTGCCATACATTCAACCGTCGAAGCTTTTTCAAATTCTCAGTCGTTATTTAATTAAATATTCTTATGTATCTTGAATGTAATTATAGATCTCTCGCACTATGAGTAATAATACTCATTTTGTTAAAAGTGATAAAATATCCAATAGACAAGAGAACGAACGATACATGAATCAATAACAGTTTATAGAAATAAGCATATAAAAAAGCCAATAAAATAATGGGGATCGCGAACTACTGCGAGCCAAACAATATGGAAAAAATAAATTACTATTAAGCAATTGTAAAAATATATTTAAACAATATCTTTTATTGATTGTTTTTTCTTATACTAATAATCACAAAGATATATGAGAGCCAAACGCGAGCTTTAAAATATCTTTTTGTTGTTGTTGTTGAGCCTTAGAAAAATGGAATTAGTACGAAAGAATAGTTATTTAGATTTGATCAAAAGCTTTTTGATTTGGAGTTTTACATTAACAGTATGTCTGTTGGTAGTAGGCTTTCCTGTAGGTGCTTTAATAGTTACAGTTGGTCTTTTAGCCACAATTATTTTACAAACTGTTATCCCCGCTAGTGCAGTATTAGTCGTTACAGGTAGTATTTTTGCTCTCAATATTGCGGTGGTTTTATTTGGAGCAGCCATTCTTTCTTTTAAAGGAATTTATCCCGAACAGGTAAGCTGGTTGAGTTGGCTACACGGACAAAATACTCTGGTCAACGCACCTATATACGCTTCATGTCCCCTAACTTGCCAGCTTGAAACTCAAAGCTAAAAGCTTAAATATAAATACTCTCGTTTAATCTACTCATTCAATAAGTTTAATCAAATCCCTCAATTCACTACAGTTGTTTTGGGGGATTTTTGGTGGCAAAATTTACTGATACATTTTATTTGCCCCTGGGAACAATAGAGATATCTGAATCAAAAAATAGTATCGATGATTTCTCGTTTCAATTGGTTTGTAGGAACTCTATTTCTCATGGCTGCCTTTGGTGCATTAATGAATCCACCACCTTATATAGCGATCGCCTTTTTATTTTTTTTAATTGGTTTAATCTTGTTACCGCCGACGGACAAGTTGACTCAAAAATATTTTCAATGGCGAATTAAAGGCGGACTAAAAGGAGCAATAATTTTGACCTGTTTGATTATCATTTGCTTAATTGTTCCTCAAGTAGATACCGATCAAACTCGATTTTCCATCCGTCCCGTAGAAAAAAGAAGTCCTCTTTAAAACTTAGAGAAATAAGAACTTAAGCAGTCAAAACCATGGGAAAAGAAATTGTAAAAGTACTGCCCTCATTGGGTTGCGAACGCACTGAAATAGTTCCTCCCATTCCCTCTGTGAGAGTTTTGACAATTGATAAACCTAAGCCCGTACCCCCCGCACGGTTGCGGGATTCATCAACGCGGAAAAAACGTTCAAAAATACGATTTTGCTGTTGTAGAGTAATACCCACACCGAGATCGCAAACTTGAATAACTGCACGCTTTTGCTGTTGTGAAAGTTTCAGGGTTATGGGGGTATTCGGCTCGGAGTATTTAACTGCATTATCAATAAGATTGAGTAAGACTTGTTTGAGACGATTATTATCCGCCTCAATCGCAATTGGGGTAGGTGACGACTCCAAGGTAATAGTTCGGTCGCTATATTGCTCGGACATATCAATTACTTCTTGGACTAAATCGTTAAGAATAATCTTTTCAAGTTGAAACTGCAGGCGATCGCTATCCAAACGAGCCAGATCTAATAAATCCTGTAGTAATTGAACGGTGCGATCGGCTTCTGAAGCAGCGGTATTGAGAGCCTCAGTTTGCATTTCCGATAAATTCTTTCCCCGTCTGAGGGTACTTTGAATGTAGCCTGAAATAATAGTCAAGGGAGTTCGTAATTCGTGAGAGACATTATTTAGTAACTCTCGCTGATGTTCCCAAGATTCTGCTAATCTGAGAATTGTTTTATCCAAAGTCTCTGCTAATTCTTTGACTTCGCTAGGAGCTTGCTCCAAATTAATCCGAGCTTGGTCTAGTTTATCGGCGGAAATAGTCGAGGTAAGCTGGCTAATTCTTTTTAAAGGCATCATTGCATTATGAATATAGACTGCAATGATGGTAGTCATAGCTGCCAGGGCGATTACAGTAGCACCAGCCAAATTACGCATCAGATTAATGAACATCATGCGATCGCTAGTGATGTTATGAGCCAAATACAATTTTCCCAGATTGACATTATTAACTTTTAGGGGTGTGGCGCACATTAACCAGTAACTACCGCTGAGGTCTTTAAGTTGGGGTATTAGAGGGACATTTTTAACCGCCAGAAGAGTTTCGCCAATATTTGTATTGTTGAGGGTTTGCGATTTAGCTGTAATTTCACCTGTAGAGCTTTTAATCCAAATTAATTTATCGGGAGTCGATACAGAAGCGATCGCTCTTTGCGCTCCTGTTTGCAAAGGGATCATTTCGCTGTATATTTTGACATCCTTGGGAAAACGAGTTGCAATATACTTCATATTCTCCTTGTGGGCAGAAACTAAAATGTGCTGCATTCTAATGCCCGTCCAGGCGGATACACTACCCAAGCTCAAAGCAGCCACGCATCCAATACCAACAGTTAATCTTACTTTGAGAGAAGCGGTATCGATTAGTTTTCTCACGGGCTTAGTTTGAGATGATGAATCCAACAGACGCTTTTTAACTAAAGCATTCGCAACATTCTTTTGGGTTGGTTTAGAAGTAGTAAAATGTTTGGATAGCTGAGAAAATGCCATTAATTTATCGCGATGTCACTGTATGAATTATCTACAGTGTTACAAAGCATTCTTAATCAGAGATGAAAACTTTATGATAAATTGGGGCGTATAATTGATTCTTATTTTAGAATTAGAAACTTTCAGTTATCAGACCTTACATATTAAATTGTACTTTGTTTAATTCCCAAGTATCATAATTAATTAAAATATTCTTTAATTAACAGTCGCT
>CAYXWE010000365.1:0-4776 GCA_964468145.1 uncultured Pleurocapsa sp. | reverse complement strand
TAATTCCTTCGTTTCTAGCTTATATATCTGGTTATTTTAATTCACACCAGACGTAACTAATAACTTTATAACCAAAGCTTGGCTGGTATCATTACCAATCTATAAAAAGATTTAACTAAAGAATAAAGATCGATTTTTAGTCTGTCGAATGTAGATAAATCGAAATAGCGATCGCGCAAACGTCGATAGTTAGCTAATTGCTTAAATACTCTAATCGAAGATAAACCAGTGGTATCGTAATAAGCGATGGGAAAATATAGTAAAGTCGGACTCGATACTTGACTGGCACGGACATTATAGTCATAATCCATACCAATAGATAAGGAATCATTGTACAAGCCTATTTGCTCTATCAGTTTGCGGGAGTAAAATGTTGACTGATGGCAAACGGGATTGCCATACCAAAATAAATTATTCGACCAAGTTTGAGGTTGTTTTAAATGCTTTTTTAATAGTCTTCTTTTGCTAACAGAAATTGTTTCCCCCGTCGCCCATAACCACTGATGTTCGTTATAAGATCGAGCGACGCGATCGATGACATCATTACTGACTAAAGTATCCCCTGAATTAAGAAATAAAACTAATTCTCCTTGGCTGGATTTAATACCATCATTGAAAGCAGAAGCGATTCCCTTTCCTTGTTCGGGATAAAATGATAGCTTTTTTTGATGTTGTAAATTCTGTATCTTTTTAATTTCAAGCTCGGTTGCTTGGCGATAAATAACAATATGGTTTATAGTTTGATAGGTTTGTTGGCTGACATTATTTAATGTGGTAAATAAAGCATCGTCTATCTTACTGGTAATAGTTATTACATCGATAAAAGTACTGTCATTCATTATTCATTACTATAAGATATTAATCGAATATTATTTATCAGATAGCTTACTACACAAACTATTAAAAACTCGTAAGTATTGTTGCGTTTGCAAGCTTAGGTTAAATTCTGCAACTGCTTTTGCTCTACTTTCGCGGGCTAATTGTTGATGCCGTTGCCCATCTTGCAAAATCCAATGAATTCCACCAGCTAAATCTTCAGGTGAAAAAGGTTGCGCTAAATAACCATTTTGTTGATGGTTTATCATATCTGGTATTCCGCCAATGTTAAATGCTGCACAGGGAGTACCCGAAAACATAGCTTCTAAAATAGTATTGGGTAAATTATCTTGAACCGAAGGAGCAACAAAGACATCTGCCGAAGCGTAAAGCAAAGATAACGCCACGTCATCGCTCAACTTGCCAATATAATGAGTTTTAAAGCCAAAATCAATGGGATTTGCAGGAGCAGAACTACCAAAAATGACTAATTCGACCTCTGCAGGCGACTCTAAGGCAGTCAGATGTTGTAGGGCGCAAAGCAATAAAGGAAAGCCTTTGCGTTTGTCTTGAGTGCTATCTAATGCTCCAAACAAAATTATTTTTTTATCTGTCGGTAACTGCAAGATATTCCTGGCTAACTTTTTATCGTGGGGTTGGTAAATCTGAGGATCGATACCATTACCAATTACCTCTATGGGAGTATTTTTAAACAACGAGCTAGATCTAGCAGTATCAGCCAACCATTGACTGGGAGTAACAATAGTCAAATTCAAATCTTGCCAGGCTTTTGCTTTGCGCTGCCATACCCAACGAGATAGATCCCAACTACGACTGCTTCCCAATTGAGGACAAGCACCACAAGAGAGAGTAAAACGATCGCATTCTCCGCTATAGTGACATCCCCCTGTAAAAGCCCACATATCGTGAAATGTCCACACCAAAGGTCGATCGAACTTAGCTAAGACTTCGATAGGGAGATACCCCCCACAAATCCAATGAATATTAATAATATCAGGAGCGATCTCGGCGACTTTCTGGGCTAGATTATTGGGCAACCATTGAGGAGAATAAATATTAATACTGCGATCGCGATCGCGATACAGATTAAGAGGTAACTGATTTAAAGCAGGTCTAGTTGCTGCAATGCCCCGCTGTATTTTACTCTTGGCACTAATAACAGTGCGATCGCCACTCACCTTATTTTGCACCAGCATAGTCGAATCAACCCCTGCTGCTAAAAAACCTCGATGAAAGCGATATGCTGCCCTCGATGCACCACCAGCAATATCCTTCGTACTTAAAATCAGAACTTTCAAATTAATTATTAATTATTGGTTATTAATTTACTAACAGCAGGGGAATCTCGCTGTAGCTGGAAATTACCTTTGTTCGGTGCAACAAACAAAGGATCGGCAATAACTGAATTGCGATCGCCCTTTTGCCATTCCTCCCAAGATAATCCCCCCAGCAAAAAATCAGACTTATCTACATTCCAATAAATATTATCCTCAAATACTGCCCGATCTTGATAACCCGACTCTAAACCAGCCAGAAACTTCCCCGACTGCCAATAAACAACATTATTTTTAAAATAGAAACTAATCCAGTCTTCTTCACGAGCAGTTTTTCGGTCTTTTTTATTGCGATAAAGTTGGGCTTTTTCTCCAAAGGCAAAAATATTATGTCGAACAATATTATCCCTACCATAATGCTGACAAAATCCACCATGAGTAGTTTGATAAACCAAATTATGTTCGATAATTAAATCCGAACTACCCTCATCAAGATAGATCCCCCAACCGCCATAGCGCAAACCATAGACATCGTGAACTTTATTGTGGCGAATAACCGTGCCTGGTTGGTTGCCCAAGTTATAAATTCCACCCATATCGCTAATAATTGGACCTTCACCATTGCTCAATCGACCAATATGGTGAACGTAGTTATGTTCGACCGTGTTTTGATACGCCTGTGTCGCTGCAAATCCCCAGATGCCTCGTACTGCTATTCCCGTATAGTACAAGTCATGGACGTGATTGCGATCGATTAAATTATTGTGGGTATATACAGCGCGAATACCCACTGCACTGGGAAAAAACTTGCCCCCGTCATAAATATGATTTTGGCTAATAGTATTATGGTGAGATACGTCTTGGGGGGGAATTTTGGGAACTTCAGTGTTTCTTTCTCCTAACTTAATTCCTCCCGCACCCAGATCGTACATCGAACAGCCTATAATTTGATTGTAACTGCAACCCCGCAACAGTTCGATGGCATAGTTGCCAATATGTTTAAACGTGCAGTAATGCCAGTGACAATTAACCACAGCATTACCCACGAGCGCACCAGGTACGCCCCAAGCATTGTGATTAAAACCAGACTTCGATTGACCGTCGGGTAAATGCCAATCGGTATGGGCAAAAGTTAAATTTTTAAATCTGAGGTGGCTGACTATTTTATTCTGGCTGGCTTTTCCTCTAAATTTGATTAAAGCCTCCAAGACGGGGACGACTACTTTCGCTGTCGAAATATCTTCAGTTGGCAACGGCAAATAATACAGGCGAGATGCCTCCGAATCTAAATACCATTCCCCTGGAGTATCGAGAAACTCTAATTTATTTTCCAAATAAAAATAATCGTAAGGGACTATTTTAAATACGCTTTCTTTAGCAAAATGTATGCTTTGGGAGTTGCGATCGACTTTGGTAACAGGCAAACGAGACTCGATCCAGCGACTCATGACCACTGCTTCTGCCCCTTTCAAAGTCAGATCGGGCGGTATGTCTGCAATATCGTAATTCAAAGAGCGATCGCCTTCGTGCCAATGTTGACCCTTACGTCGAGGTGCTGATTTTACCTGTAAGTATCCTTTACTCGGGTAGCGCGCTCTAGTTCTTCTGCGATCGTTGACCCAAAGATGTTGAAAATTGACTCCTTGCAGATTTTCGGGCAAATTGACCGTCCACAAACGCAAACCTTTAAATTGCTTTTCTTGCCAATTGTCAATAGGTCGCCCGCCACTAATTGTAACTTGCTGCTGGGGTGCTGCTTCATAAATAACGGGAGATGATTCTGTTCCCGAATCTTCTGTGGTTAAGACGATTGGTTTTGGTAAATAGTAAGTCCCGCCAGCAAAAATTACTTTAATCGGTCGATCTAAAGAACTAAATTTTTGTCTTACTTTTCTAATGGCTTGCTGTACTCTTTCCCAGGTAGCAAAAGGACCATCGCTAAATTCTAGATTGGGTTTGGCTCTTTTTCCCGACCAAGTATCCCGACCATTTTTTCCCACATAGAAAATTATCGGTTTATTTGTTTGGCTGCTACTGGTAGATTCGCTCTCTTGAGAATTAGAGTCGTTCAAAACTTGTGAGGTTGCTTTGCACTTAGCCGAAGCTGTAGCCTTATCGCTCTGTTTCATAGCTAATAAACATCCGAATAATATTTGCGAGAGAAAATTACGGCGTGACATTTAGTTCGACCGATAAACAATATTGTAAAGAAGTTTTGGCATCGCGATCGGCAATTTTAAAAGTTGTCCATCGCGATGATGAATATCATCATAACGAAACTAAACTGCATTCATTGGCTGGTTCAAACCCACAGTTTTGAAGATAACTGTCTGAATCCAACTTGTTCTTTTTTCGTCAAGACACGATTATGGCGATCGCTATGTAATTAATTTTGCCTAGGTACTTATATAAGTTCTGGGCGCAGAGAAGCGATCGCTGCAATTAACGAAATTAAAACAAGAATAAAATTCTAGGTAATTTGTATTCCCATCGATAAAGCAGTCATGGCAATAAAGTGCATCCCCCAGATGCCTACGCCCATTGTTAGCGAACCAATTCCCAACCAATCAATATTATCAACCAGTAGCTATTTAGCTATATAGAGCGTTCTTTTAATTGAATACAGTGAAAAATATCCGCAGATAAACACAGATAGTAGATGCGA
>CAYXWE010000364.1:0-4784 GCA_964468145.1 uncultured Pleurocapsa sp. | reverse complement strand
ATTGGTCATTAGTGACTTACTCTTCTACTCTCCTACTTGTCTAAAGATACATTTGTTGGAGTAGCTCGGTTGTGAGATCGGCGATTGGTATAGTTTTGGTTGTGGCGGGAGTCAGTGATAAGTCTTGGTATCTCGCGGTGGCGATATTTTCTCTCTCGATCGCAATGGGTAAAGGCGATCTCGTTTCTAAAAGATGGCATATTTCTTTAGATATTTTTTGTCTTGCTTCGGCAGTCAGCACCGCCTCAATTGTTCCCAAGCGTAAGTAAAAATCGTTATCTACTGCTTCGGGAGTACTGTGATATTTGTGCAAAAGATTGAACTGCTCAAAACTACGACGCAGATTATCGATCGCCATGGTAATTTGACTATCCCAACATGACCAACCTATTAATACGGGAATGGTTTGGTTGTCTGCTGGCTGGAGTTGGAACGAGCGCAGGTAAGGATGTCGATCTCGACTCAGGAATTTGTAATCGGTATGGCGATCGTATCCCCCGAAAGTAATTGTTAGGGGCAATTTTATTTGATGCTGCAGGTAATCGCTCAAAGATGCAAAGTCGATATGTTTTTCTGTTTGTTGCCGATCGCTATACCACTTACTAATAATTCCCCCTTTGGTTTTGATTCCTTCACAACCAATAATCGTCCCGTGTACCTGTTCTAGTTGGTAAGGAATAAATTTATCTTTGATTAGTTCGCTATTGGCTAGATAATCTTGTAATTGCTGAATTAAATCTTTTAGCTGGGGTGGTTTATCGCCATAGAAAGCTACCAGACTGACGTTTTTCATCGATCGCGCTCAAGAACAATTTTAAAATTATAAACTAGCTGAGTTTTTTCTTACTCTTAAAACATAGCTAGAGTGGAGTTCCACCAGAAAACTTACACCAGCAATCGTAATCTTGCTCGGAATGTCGATCGCGATCGCGCACTACGATTTAATTGCTTTTATTGAACAATCGTTCCAGAATTATGCTATAGTGTTTTTGTGAGTAAAAAAAGGAGGCAATGGCAAGAACCAAAGAGTTTGATAAGGAAGAAGTGCTAACCAAAGCGATGTATACCTTTTTGCAGCATGGCTATGAAGGAACGTCGATGCAAACTTTAGTTTCTACTATGGGCATTAACCGAGGTAGTCTTTATGACACCTTTGGGGATAAACGTTCTTTGTTTTTAGCTGCGATCGCCCATTACGAAGCGACAATAGTCAAAGATACTATTGGCTCTCTGATGAATCCCGATGCAGGAAAGCAAACTATTATCGATATCTTTCGCGGATTGGCTGTTACCATGGCACGAGAAACTAATTGCTATGGTTGTTTAATAACTAATACTGCAGTGGAGCTTTGTCCCGATGATGGAGAAACCAAAAGTAAAATTGATACTTGTTTCGGTCAAATGGCTCGCGCTTTTCGACAGACTCTTAAGTTAGCTCAAGATCGAGGAGAAATAGCAAGCGATTGTAATATAGATGCCATAGCAGACTATCTTACTTCTAGTTTGCAGGGATTGAGAGTAATGGGTAAGGTAAATCGCGATCGCTCGACTCTTAATAATATTGTCGATGTTATTCTTTCGGTGTTGGACTAGGGGTACGCTACTTTTTTTTATTCAATTTTGGAACGTTCATTCAAGAATAGGAGGCAATCGTGAATTTAACTCAAGAACTAAAAGAATTTAAAGCCAAATTCAAAGCCAGTCAACCTGAAGAAATCAAGTCTGTCATGGCAACAGCAACTACAGATCTCATCGAATCTAAGATTGCAGAAAAAAGCCTGGGGAAAGGAGGAAAGATGCCCGACTTTTCTTTACCCAATGCAGTAGGCGATCGAGTGACTTTAGACTCCTTATTGGCTAAGGGTGCAGTAGTCATTTCCTTCTATCGCGGTGGTTGGTGTCCCTATTGCAATATGGAATTACGCGCCCTGCAACAAGCTCTACCAGAAATAGAAGCCAAGGGAGCAACTTTAGTCGCGATCTCTCCCGAAACTCCCGATACTTCTTTATCCACGAAAGAAAAAAATGAATTATCCTTTGAAGTATTGAGCGATGGCAATAACGAACTAGCCAAACAGTTGGGCTTAGTATTCACTCTTCCAGAATCATTAAGACCTATCTATCAAAACTTTGGGATTGATATTCCCGCTCACAACGGAGACTCTACCTTTGAATTACCGCTTCCTGCTACCTACGTAGTTGCTGCTGATGGAACAGTTGTTTATAGCTTTGCCCATGCGGACTATACCAGAAGACTAGACCCTGCAGAAATTATTAGTGCTTTAGACACTCTCCACAGCAATTCTTAGATTCAGCCCGATCGTTCGTTGTCCCTTGTTCGATCGATCGAGGGAATAATATTAACAACTAAATTATTGCGATCGAGATAATGTGGATTAGCGGTTTAATTATTTGTTTCGGGTGGGTTTTCTCTCTCTGTCTGCACGAATTTGCTCATGCTTTGGTGGCATATTGGGGAGGGGACACTACGGTCAAAGAAAAAGGCTATCTAACATTCAATCCCTTAAAATACACTCAACCAGGACTGAGCATAATTTTACCGTTAGTTTTTATTCTCGTTGGCGGGATGGGATTGCCAGGGGGTGCAGTATATATCAATAGCAAGCTCATTAGAAATCGCATTTGGGATAGTTTAGTTTCTGCTGCCGGGCCTTTATCTAATCTATTGTTTGCCAGTTTTTTAATTTTACCTTTTTGGCTGCTCGATTATAGTGCGATCGATGTAGTCGATGTCTTAGAAAACTCTCGTCGAGATGCTATTTTTGCCAGTTTGGGATATCTAATTTACATTGAAGTTTTTGCGGTACTGTTTAATCTTTTACCTATTCCTGGTCTTGATGGCTATGGCATCATTAGACCGTGGCTACCAGAGGAGGTAAATAAGCAATTTAGTAAATATGGCAACTATAGTTATTTATTTATTTTTGGATTATTTTTATTCGTACCCAAGTTTGGAGCTTTCTTTTTTCAGATAATTGGCATAGTTTGCAATTGGGTGGGTGTTGATGATGCTGTTTTACAAATGGGACGATATCTATTTCATCAGCCAGTCAACCAACTAATAACTATTATCATCATTTTAATACTGGGATACTCTCTTCAGTTTAACGAGCATACTTGGTATGAAAAAGGTAATAAACTAGCCCGACAGAAAAAAGACGAAGAGGCAATTGCTGCTTATGACAAAGCGATTAGTATCAAACCTGATTATGCAGATGCCTGGTTGAGAAAAGCAGATTCTTATTTCAGGTTAAAGAGCTACGACCGAGCAATAGAAGCCTATCAAAGAACAATCGAACTCAATCCTCAAGAATACGATGCCTGGCTATTTTTGGGTCATACTTATTTTGGACTAGAAAAATATCACCAAGCAATAGAAGCTTATCAAAGAACAGTCGAACTCAATCCTCAAGAATACGATGCTTGGAAATTTTTAGCCCATGCTTCTTCTAGTATTGGCAATTACCAACAGGCAGTAGAAGCTTATCAACAGGCGATCGAGTTAGATTCTGCTGAAAATAAAGCTCAGATATATCTATATTTAGCTTATTCCTTATCCGACCTAAATCGACTGGAAGAGGCGATCGCAACTATCGATAAAGCAATTGAAATCGAGCCACAAAACAATCGACTGTGGCTCTATAAAGTTAGTTATTTATACGAACTAAAAAAATATCAAGCAATTATCAATCTCGGTAAGTTTATCCCCAACATTGAAGTTGAAAATATCAAACTCTATTATTATTTATGCTTGGCTTTAATTAAAACCGATCGCTACTCAGAAGCCCAAAAGATATTCGATCGCATGACAACTTTAAAACCAGATAATATTTTAGCTTTATTGGGCAGGGCGGAAATATATTATCAAAAACAAGATTATTTAAAAGCAAGTGAATTTTATCAACAAGTTATTGAAATAGAACCAAATAATAATACTGCTTGGTATAACTTGGCTTGTTGTTACTCTCTCCAACAAAAATCTTCCCAGGCGATCGTAGCATTACAGAAGGCGATCGCCATAGAACCAGAAAAAACCATCGAGTTAATCAAAGGCGATCGGGATTTTGCTTGCTTACAAAATCTACCAGCATTTCAAAATCTCATTAAAGAAAGATAATTATCTTGACCAATTTGCGATCGACTCGCCTCCCAAACTCGATCGAAAACCTAAGTTGACGGTGCAAGGGATAAGCTAACCCAAAAATAAGCATCTAGGTGTCCGTTGTCCGTTGTCCGTCGAATACTTAGCCGTTTGCCTTTTTAGATGCTTTCCAAGCGTCCTTAGTTCTTTCGAGGTTAACCTTAAACTCATCAAACCCCATCAAGCTACCCGCTCGATCTTCATCCCAACAGGCCGAAAAAAGACCGTAACTCAAGCCCAAAACGCCCAAGCCTAAAAATCCAAAGGAAACAGCCAAAGCCAAATAAGGGGGTAATTCTACGACCTCTTTCATTTTCAACCAGTAAAAAATAAACAGAGATGACATCCCCAATGTAGAAGGGATACCGCAAAATACGGCCATCCGCTTACCCATGCGTTTGCTAACTACATCGGGAATTGCTGAAAGATTTGAATTCCGACGAGAGTTACGAGAAGTAGCTTTAGCTTTTTTCTTACCGAGCGATTTTGCAGGAGCAACTTTTTTACTCTTAGTTGCAGCCTGCTCTTTTGAGGACGAATTACCCTCAGAATCTTTTTGCTGTTTGTTTTTCTTGTTTTTACGAGGTTCAAATGGTAAACGACCCCGTTTAGAATCTGATGG
>CAYXWE010000363.1:0-4784 GCA_964468145.1 uncultured Pleurocapsa sp. | reverse complement strand
GCCATTTTTCTAATGCTTGCCAGTCTTCATCTTTCCATGAAGCTTCATCTAGAGTCAAAGTTATTCTTAACGCTGCTGGCACGATTGAATCCTAGTTTGAAATTGACTACACTCTATTTTACGTTTTTTTAGGTGGAACTACTTAACTAACGACAAATTACAGTCAGACTAGATAATGTTCGCAATTTAAATAAAACTACTATAATTAATTATTAGTTATTAACTGTTTCAAATCCAAAATAAAAATTGTTTGAGAAGTATTATCTTCCTGGGGAATAACTACAACATGACTAGCAATTCCTAAAGTATCTGCGCGACGATAAGAATCGGGAATTATGCGAATTTGATTGGTAGAAACATCAACTAGTGCAGGAGATTCTGATACTAATATTCCCAATGGCTCTTGAGCTATATTTTTACTGATAATAAAGTAACCTTTAGTTTCTAAAGTCTGGGGCAAACTAACCTTAAATAATTTTTGATGCAGATCGACTATGGCTATCTCTCGATCGTCCAAATGAGCCAGACTTACATGACTCAAACCGCTACCATGAATGGGATTGTATCTAATAACCTTTTGAACCTGCAAAATTGGTAAGGCTAAAGTTAGTTTTCCGATCGCAAATACTAATAGCTTAACGAAAGTTTCTTCGCGGGAAGCGGATTGAAAATTTTGTTCGACTGCTAAATTACTCATAAAACTGATTTTTATAATTTACTGGCACTATATCTGTTAATAAAGCTATCGACATCTTGTAAGAATTTTTCTTGGACATAAGGCTTAGTAAAATAACCATTTGCACCCAAACTATTAGCCAGAGATCGATGTTTTTCTGTACTACGGGAAGTCAACATTATAGTAGGCGTTTTAAACAGTTGAGGATCTTGGCGACGAGAAGTTAAAAATTCAAAGCCATTCATGTTAGGCATTTCGATATCGCAAATAATTAGATCTGTTTCTGGGTTATTACGTAATAATTCTAGTCCTTCTACTCCATCTCTTCCCTGTAAAACTGAATATCCTTTGTTTTCTAAGCACAAAGATAGAGTACGTCTTAAGGCAGAAGAATCGTCGATTAATAAAATAGTTTGTTGTCGAGGTGTATTAAAATTAGGCTGTTTATTTTTAGCTTGATTATTTCCTAAGACTTTTCTAATTTCAGTAACAAATTCCTGTTCAACAAAAGGCTTAGTAAAATAACCATTTGCACCCAATTGTTTGGCTAAGTTGCGATGTTTGACTCCACTACGAGAAGTCAACATAAAAGTAGGTACTTGAGACAGTTTAGAATCTCGTCTCCGCATTCCCAAAAACTCAAAGCCATTCATCGTCGGCATCTCAATATCGCAAATAATCAGGTCGATATCAGGATTTTGCCGATATCCATCTAGAGCATCTCGACCATCTTTTTTCTGAATGACTCGATAACCTTGCTTTTCTAAAGTTAAAGCCATAGTACGACGCAGTGCAGTAGAATCATCCACGATCATAATGGTTGGAACGCTTTGCAGTGAATTAGCGGTCGATGCCATCGCCTCACTGGCGAAGGATTCTGGCTCGTCAGTTGCGATCGAGGTTTCTGCTAAAGTCGTATCCATTCGATCGAGATCGGCAATTACCCCAGCCCCCGAAGCAACAGGAGTAACTTCTTCTCCCAAAATCGTGCCAATCAAAGCTCCACCATCAAAGGCGGGGATTAAACTCCCATCTCCCAAAATCGTACAACCGTAGCTATACTGAGGTGCTGCGATCGCCTTACTATATGGTTTGATAACCAACTCTTGTTCGCTAACTAAGTTAACTACCTCCAAAGCAAATAATTGTTGTCCCCGTTTTAATATTAGTAAGGGTGCAAACCAATCTTGAGGAGATTCTATAGTTTTGAATGCTTTACTAGAGCGATCTACATTGGTAATGGGGCAATTGTATTGCAAGATCTCTTTTAAAGGATAAATTGGTACGAGCTTGCCATTGAGAAAGAGAAATCTCTGTTTGTTAGAGATTCTAATTTGTTCTTCGGTGGGAATAATAATTTCTTCGATACTATCAGAAGGAATAGCAAAGGCAGTGTCGCCCAAAGAACAGACTAGTAACTTGGCGATAGTGAGAGTAAGAGGCAGACGCAAGGTAAAAATAGAACCCTTCCCAGGAGAAGAGGTAACGGTAATTTTACCTTTGAGAGTTTCAATTTGCGATCGCACGATATTCATCCCTACTCCTCTACCAGATAGTTCGCTAACTTTACTGGCTGTAGAAAATCCAGGCTCGAAAATTAAATCGTAGATTCTTTCTTTAGAAGCTACCGCCACTTCTCCCGCAGAGATTAGACCTTTTTCGATACCCTTTTGAGCAATCTTTTCTAGATCTAATCCTTTACCGTCGTCTTTGATTTCAATAACGGTTTGATTTCCCTGATGATAAGCATGAAGTTGAATTGTGCCATTGGGCGATTTACCACCAGCAAGGCGATCCTGGGGAGATTCTATACCATGGTCAAAACCATTGCGTAATAGATGCAATAGGGGATCGGATAACTTTTCTAGTACTGCCTTATCTACCAATACATCGGTGCCAATTAACTTGAGATCTACTGGTTTTTTATACTTATTCGATAATTCTCGTATGGTACGGGGAAAACGCTGCAAAATCTTATCTAGGGGCAACATTCGCACCCACATTAACTCATCGCGCATTTGACCCAACATTTGTCGTTGGCTGTTAATACTACTGTCACATTGTTTGGCAAAAATAGTTATATCATCAACGCTTTCCTCTAGCTGTACTATTTCTTCTAAGATATTTTGAATCGAAGAATAAACATCGCTATAGTTATCCATTTCCAAAGCATCAAATTCGTCCGAATCATCTAGGGAGGATGGAGAAAGTTCGTTATTATAAGTTTTAACGCGTTCTTCGAGGATAATTTTATCGGAAATTTCCCGTAATTTCTGGGTGATTTCTCGAAAGCGGAAAAACTTTTGTCCTAATTCCGTAACGCTTTCTTGTAGTTGTTCGTTTTGCAAAGAAAGACTATTACGATTGATTGTCAATTCTCCGATCGAGTTATTCATTCTTTCCAAACGATCTAGATCGACTCTGACTGATAATTTAGCAGGAGCTTTGGACGATTTACTCGGTCTCGATTTACTTGGCGGTTTATTATCAGTCGATGCTGGTGGAGATTCTTTTTGGAGTGCTTTTTCTGCTGCTAAAGCTAAAGCATCAGCCTCAGCCTCAGCCTCGATGGCGGGTAGACTATCGAATACATTCTCAATTGATTTGACCGCATCTTCTATTGTTTCTGAGGCTTCAGCAAGATCGAGGTTTTCTGTTGAAGAATTAGGATCGACAACACTGTCAAAAATGCGCTCGGCATCATCGCTAGCTTCTTGGCTAATTGCGCGATCGCTAATTTCGTTAGGAAGACGATCGAGATATTTATTTTCATTGGATGTGGCAGTTTTCTCTTTCGTTTCTGGCTTCGATTTAGGGATATGGCGATCGTCAAAAATATCCTTAATATCGTTTGCAGTAGAGCCAACTGCTAAATCCCCTTCTGGTAGATCGACAGGATCGGGGGCGGGAATCGTACCAAAGATATCGTCAACACCTTCGACTCCATCCTCACCAGCCATTGGTAGTATCTCGCCAAAGACATCATCCCCATCTGTAGTAGAGCCGACTGCTACATCGGAGGCGGGAATCGTACCAAAAATATCGTCAACACCTTCGACTCCATCCTCACCAGCCATTGTTGGTATCTCGCCAAAGACATCATCCACATCTGTAGTAGAGCCAACTGCTACATCGGGGGCGGGAATCGTACCAAAAATATCGTCAACGCCTTCGACTCCATCCTCGCCAACCATTGATGGTATCTCGCCAAAGACATCATCTGTTAGCTCGTCGTTTGTAGCTGGCGCAGTTGACCATATATCGTTGCTATCATTGAGGGGCGTTTCGCCAAAAACATCAGCTGGATCGTCAACCAAAGATGTTGAATTAGTAGACTGAGCCAATGCAATCAAAGTAGGGGAAACTTCTCCGCCCAATTCGCGATCGCCAGCTAACACCAGATCTTTAGAGATTGTCAAATCAGCGATCGTAGCTTGAATAATTTCCCCTACCCGATCCCGATTTTGGTTGAGAGCGGTTTGAGCAGTTTGTACGATATCGCTAAAACCAGACAAATTGAATAGTTCGGCGAATCCCGCAAACATATCGAGAGTCTGCTGAAACTCTTGGGAAGCATCAAAATTATTAGGATTAGCAACTACCTGTTGGAGATGTTCTATACCCTGAACTACATCTACCTCAAAAATTGACGAAACAATATCTACCCCTAGATCGCTAGAGCTGGGAATATAACTATCTGCATTTTTGAGAGCATCTTCCAGACGGATTTCTAGAGAGTGAAATACAGGTTCGGCAGCTAACAGGGCAGCTTCTTCATTGTACGAACCAGATTCGATCTGTTCCAATAGAGGAGTAGCCAGACAATCGTATCCCTGCAGCAATAAACTTTCTAGTTCGTTATCAAAATCTACGCTGTCACTATACAAAGCCTTGAAAAAATCTTCGAGACGATGAGCCAGCAATTCGATGGCACTCAATTCTACACTTGCTGCACCGCCTTTAATCGAGTGAGCAGCCCGCATCAATTCATGCACTTTGGGAGTGCTGCGATCTTCACGAAGATCGAGTAAGCCTGTTTCGAGAACTTGTAGAAGTTCTTGAGCTTCTTCGATAAAAAATTGATACGCTTGGTCGCGGATATCGGGAT
>CAYXWE010000362.1:0-4809 GCA_964468145.1 uncultured Pleurocapsa sp. | reverse complement strand
TTTCAAAAACTCCACTAAAGCATCTTGTTCTTTTTCTGGTAAATTAGTCCCGAACAAAAGTAAAATAATAATACACCTGGGATTGGATTTTCTTACTTTTCTCACAAAACCTTCTAATGACTTAGCTGACAAATCTAAATCATACTGATTATCATCCATTGCATAGCGATCGTTAGCACAATATTCAAAAAAAATCAAATCGCTACTAGCAGCTAAATCGTGTCTTTCTTGCTGAATTACACTGTATATATTAGGAACGCCACCCAGAGCATAATAGTTAAGATCGACGGATTGATTAATTGCTTCTGCAAGGTCGCTTTTTAAGTATTTAGTGTATCCTCTTCTCATTACGGAGTTAGAGCCACCCACAATTGAAACTTTCAAAGCAGATTTATTACCTATACCTGTTAAGTTTTTGAAAAACATTTAAGTTTTAATAAAATAAATAAAAATTACTATAAATAAAATATACCATTATGATTGTACTTAAAATAAATTACAGGATTTAGATAAAAAATAGTGGTATTTACCTATGCCAACATTTGTTAAAATTGAAAAAGGAATAGTAAATAAAAAAACATTCGATCGCTATGTTTTGGATCACAAAAACTATGTCCGCCAATTAATCGATCGAGGGCATCAGGCTAAAACTGGATATTGGGGAGAATTGGGAGGAGGAATGTTAATCTTTGAGGCTGATTCGCTACAAGAAGCAAAAGAAATCGTTGCCCGCGATCCTTTAATAGTTAATAATTGCGTCACCTACGAATTACACGAATGGTGTATTGTCGTTGAGTGAGATGCGTTGAAAGCAAGGAATTTAGATGGTTAACAATCCTTTGAGTATTGCCCCGATGATGGATCGTACTGACCGCCATTATCGCTACTTTATGCGCCAAATTAGCCGTCGGACTTTGCTATACACAGAAATGATTGCGAGTCAGGCGATAATACATGGCGATCGCCCTAAGCTTTTAGATTTCGATCCTTTAGAAAAACCCCTAGTACTGCAAATCGGAGGAGACGACCCTACTTTATTAGCCGAATGCGCCAAAATAGGTGCAGATTGGGGCTACGATGCAATCAATCTCAACATAGGTTGTCCCAGTCCTAGAGTACAGAATGGTAACTTTGGTGCTTGTTTGATGACTCAACCAGAATTAGTTGCTGCGGGGGTATCCGCAATGAAGCAGGCTGTAGATTTGCCCGTGACGGTCAAGCATCGTATCGGCGTAGATGAATGCGATCGCTATAAAGACATGGTAAATTTTGTGCGGATTGTTGCAGATGCTGGTTGCGATAACTTTACCGTCCATGCCCGCAAAGCTTGGCTGCAAGGTTTGAGTCCCAAAGAAAACCGCAATGTTCCCCCGTTGCGTTATGAGGATGTTTATCGTCTCAAGCAAGACTTTCCCCACCTATTTGTTGAAATCAACGGCGGTATTACCACCTTGCAACAGATAAAAACTCATTTAGAATTAGTCGATGGGGTAATGGTAGGAAGGGCAGCCTACGATCGCCCTTATATCTTTGCGACAGTGGATCGGGATATATATGGCGAAGATGTCGCGCCCAAAACTCGCCATCAAATTGTCGAAGCTATGTTGCCCTATATTGAGTATTGGACTAGCAAAGGTACGAGACTCAATTCCATCAGTCGCCATCTCTTACAGCTATTTGCCCAACAACCAGGAACAAAAGCCTGGAAACGTTATATCAGTCAAAATGCCCATCTACCTGGGGCAGATGCTTCTACTATTAGTGCGGCCTTGGCAGAAGTAAAGAATTAGGCTCATAATGAGGCGTTGTCGGTCTAGTATCTCGATGAGGTTTAGGTTTTTTCATCAGTTTTTTTGTTATCTTTTTTAGCATCGATCTACTCTTTGACGAATTACCAATGAGCAATATATTAATTAGCAACGATGACGGTATTTTTGCTATGGGGGTTCGTACTTTAGCCAATACCCTAGCGCGATCGGGTCATCGGGTAACGGTGGTATGTCCCGATCGCGAACGCTCTGCTACGGGACATGGTTTAACCCTGCACCAACCAATTAGAGCCAAAGAAGTCGAGTCCATCTTTGATGAGGGGGTAGTTGCTTGGTCTTGTTCGGGGACGCCCGCAGACTGCGTTAAATTTGCTCTTAGTGCGGTGATGTCAGAACGCCCCGATTTCGTTGTGTCGGGTATCAATCATGGCCCTAATTTGGGTACTGACGTGTTGTATTCTGGTACGGTATCGGCAGCTATGGAAGGGGTCTTAGAAGGAATCCCCAGCATAGCTTTTAGCTTGGCTAGTTTTACCGCCTTGGAGTTTCAGCCTGCAGCCGACTTCGGGGTTAGGTTAATTAAAAAACTAGAGGGAAAATCCTATCCTACTGCACCATTATTGAGCGTTAACGTTCCTGCGATCGCCACCTCGGAAATGGCAGGAGTACTCATTACTCGTCAGGGTTTGCGTCGCTATATCGAAAAATTTGCCAAACGACTAGATCCTCGCGGTAAGAGTTACTACTGGTTGGAAGGCGAGATCGTCGAAGATATCGAACAGCCAGAAGATGCCAATCTACCAAAGCATATTCTGACCGACGTACAGGCGATTCGCGATCGCTATATTACTATTACTCCCTTACAATATAATCTGACTGATGTCGGCATCGTGAAGCATCTTTATCAGCAAGATTTTTTTAAGAATGAATGATGAATGATGAATGACGAAGGATTTATAAGTTGCAGGTATGTACTCGCGAAAGTAGCATCAATCTTTCATTGAAACGTAGAGCATTGTTATCAATTGGACTTCTTCCTGGGCTGGGAAGATGTCCGGGTGGTGCAGAAAGCGTAAATTTCAGATCGCCATATAAACTCCAAGCATTAAAGGTTCTCCACTTAAGGCGATCGCCAAATTCTTCATAGGTAGATTCTATATATTTATCAAACTCGTTTCCTGTTTCTTGATAAGCTTTTTTTTGCGGAGTAAAACCAAAACGCCCGTCGCTGTTTTCCAGCCACATTGCATCGATTGTTTGTAGAGTATCGCAGGATAACTTATCTATAGAATCTGCATCCAGAGAACGACTTTCTCCTGCAGCTTGTAACAAAATGCGATCGCTTTCCCCATCGGCCTGTTGCCATTGTTCGTTTTCCAGATATGATTCTAATTGAGCATAGTTTGGCTTGGTAATTAATGGCAGTAGCCCATACATTCCCGCTCCCAGTAAACCAATAGTTCCTGCTACGAGAAACCATAACTTTCTTGTTGGGCGAGAAATAATAGTTGTAGTTGCAGGAGTATTATTTAACTGTTCTTGGTTTTCTCTTACTGTTGGTGTAACTGCTTTAAGAGCTTCTGCTGCATCTTGGTAGCGTTGTTTATGGTTGAACTTAACCATGCGATCGAGAGCAGATTTGAATTCAGGACTAATTTGGATGTCTAAATCTTGCCAAATCTTGTCTAATTCATCCGAGTCTGTAGGCAAATCTCTAGAGGCTAAACCCGATATCCCTTGAATACCTAACATCCCCACCGCATAAACATCGCTATATTTTCCTGGTTTGCCTTGTGCTTGTTCGGGAGGCATATAAGAGACAGTACCGATGCCAATAGTTAAATTCGTCTGCCCTTTATTATCTACAGTTAGTATTTCTTTGACCGCACCAAAATCAATTAATATTAATTTGCCATCACTATGCCGACGCATAATGTTAGCGGGTTTAATATCTCGATGGATAGTATCTTCTTGATGAACGTAAGTTAAAATTTCTAGAATTTCTTGGAGTAATTTTACTGTTTCCGTTTCGCTCCATTTTTGTCCTACTCGAAACTCTTGGGCTAAATCTTGCCCTTCAATAAACTCTTGTACTAAATAAAATTCCCCATCTTCTTCAAAGTAAGAATAAAGACGGGGGATGCGATCGTGTTGTCCCAAACGAGACAAAGATTTTGCTTCATTTTTAAATAGTTTTTTTGCTATTTGTAAGGCTTCGGATTGAGTATTATAAGGACAAAGATGTTTAACTACTCGTTTAGGTTCGCCAGGAAAAGCGGTATCAATTGCTAAATAGGTTTTGCCGAAAGCACCATTACCAATTTCTTGAACGATATTGTATTGTTTGAAAATAATTTTTCCGACAAGCATTAGTTTAGCGCAGTCTATTAATACTCCATCACAAGCTTTCTTGATACAGTTTTTATTTTACTTAAGTTCTGATAAAAAATGAAAACTTATTTTGACACTTTTTACAGTAATATCTTCTACATTATTAATCAAGATAATATAGAAATATGTTAATTAATATGTCTGACAAATACGTAAAATGTATCTTTTATTATTAATTTTACTGAAATTGGCTATTTGTAAACCTATGAATTGAAAATTATTAAATAACAAAAATAAAAATAAATACAGCATTATTACATTACATACATAGATATAAAATTATTTCATTGAGTATTGTTAATGTAGCAATAAAACTTGTAAAAGTAACTCTGAAAGCTTTTGTAATTGGAACAATTGTAGCGATCGCCTTGCCAGTGATAGCTCAAACATATAAAGGTAAATGTAAAGATATTACAGAGGGAGACATGGATGGCTGTAAAGTCAATTTGGAAAACGATATATATTCAAGGTAATTGTTGTAAAAGATCGCCTACTTATTCTGCGTAAATAGTATTACCTTGTTCGGTAAATAATTGCTGTGCCTGTTGTAGATTGTTTCGGGCTGCTTCAATATCTCCCGATCTCCCTTGCACAGACCCCAAACCCATATAGCTAACAGCAACATCGGGCTCTAACTCGCTCGCCTGTT
>CAYXWE010000361.1:2861-4816 GCA_964468145.1 uncultured Pleurocapsa sp. | reverse complement strand
TATAGTAAAAACTGTACCGCAATAATTACTAAGATTCCTATCCAGACTAAAGGATGACTGTAATTCCAATTGATTCTGAAATTCTTCATTAATTGACTGATAATCAAAATAGTTCCGATAGGAAATATAACACTAGCGATTAGGTTCAATACGGGAAGATTTACGGCAATTAGCTGTACAATGCCCAGGAGCAAAGCCACTAAATAAATTGTATCGGGACGTTTGGTTACTTTGATTCCTAAATCAAATTCCGAGGCGATCGCAATACCAACTGCGCTAAACAGAGTGTATAGAGCTAAATCGATGGGATTGGTATAAATCCCGAAAGCTAAATTAGAGCTAACGGGGGGTTGCTTGTAGTATTCCTGTGGCCAATTATTGGGGATGATATCGTTTGCCAACTTGGTGGGCGATCGCTCTCCTGGCCCTGTAGTATAAACACAAGCCACGCGAACATTCCCCTCTCCCTCGGCATTTTTCTGTACCGCTTCGACTACATAAATATTGGGAAAGATCTTTTCTCCATAACTGGAGACGACGGGATTATCTTTAGGGTCTAGATTGGAAAGATCTTGAGCTTTGACATTAGCATATCTCTGACAGCCATAGTCTGCTACTTCTTGGGTAACTTCAGTTAAAGGAAAGACATTTTTGCTGAGATTGGAAATTGTTTTTTGTCCTGCCAAATTTACTCCCAAGCGACAATAGTTTGGCGAACCAATGGTAGTTTGGCACAGAGATGGGATTTGCTGTACCGTACTTGTTACGGCGGAATTACTGGTGAAAACCCCAAGCCCCACTAAAATTATCGTAAAAAACGTCCACATAATCGGAATAATCGATTTTTGAACTATCGGTGGCAATTGAAAATTGCGGGGTGCAAACTCATCGACCAGGCTATTTTGAGCAGTATTATTAGCAGTATCGAATGTCCCTGGCGTATTGGCAGGGGTAAAATTATATTCAGTATTGCTGCTGTGTTTTTTGCGTTTACTTTTTTTCGCTGCTTCTGCTTTTTCTCGCTGTCTTTGGGCGATTGCCTTAAACTCCTCTATCGTACCTAAGCTATTAAAACAATAGCGACTCAACCAAATTGCAACCGTACCGCGCTCGTCTCGTTCCAATTCGGTAATTTGTTTGAGAAATTTTTTGAGGGCGATCGGTAAGTTTTCGGTGTCCCCAGTCTTCCCAGTCTTAAAATACTCATCTAAAATGGGTAGGATTTTTTGCTGATTGTTATCGGATAAGTGATGAAAGAATTTGACTAAGCGAACTATGGTTTTTTCTGGGATAATAATATCCCCCGTCAAAATTTTCTTATTAGTAACAAAGCAATATTTTTGGAGAGCATTTACTTCTACTGCTGGTTCTGGATCGATGCTTTCAGAGGGCTTGTCAATATCGATAAAAGTAACAATCTCTTCTTCCTCTAGTGCTTTGCCATGAATCATCCCTGTATTTTGCAGCAAACCCGTATCCCCCATACTATCGTCTGCCGAAGATACAGAATCTGAAAAATCCGAATCTGTTGAGTCCGACTCGGCAGTTTGGTTGAGGGTAGTAAAAGTATCAGAGACTTCTTCTGTATTATTTGTCAGAGGAAACTCGATAAAAACCTGCCAGTCTGGTTCGACTTCTCCTAATGGACGACTGTACAACCATATACCCCGAAGATCTTCCAAATCCAAAGACGCGATCGTATTACTTACGCAGTCAGTCAGCCTAGTATCGTCTAAAACGTAATCTGCCTGACGATTGAGATAAATGTGTAGTTTAGAATTTTGAATAATAACTTGAAAGCGCAGGTTTTTATTACCACAGGCACTTTTTAAGGCTTGAATAATTAAATCTCGATCCATAACTACGGGAAAAAGTACAAAACTACTTTAGTTATAATTCCCAAAATATCGATTTAACAAATCTCTCAAAACAAGAAATAATATATATATTTTAAA
>CAYXWE010000361.1:0-2761 GCA_964468145.1 uncultured Pleurocapsa sp. | reverse complement strand
ATATATATTTTAAAGACACTGCTTTGCCCCCACCAGATCGGGTTACCATTTTTGCATCCATAATTCAGAATTTAATCAACATCTATGTCGCTCCAGAAAAACCTTTTACCTACAGAAATCATCCTCACTCCCGCGCGATCTTTAATTGGAAAAGACAATCTCGATCGCCACCTGCAGCCAGGAAACTATATGGATTTTGGAGGCAAAACCTACGCCATTCTCGAACGCCATCATTTTTATCAGTATCGCGTTGGTGGTTATCGTTTTAACAAAGCGACGCTTCACGTCCAAGAATCTAAAAGACCAGAGGAAACTACCAAAATTGGCGATCTTAATGTTGTCGGCAATGCTAACTGTCGTTTTAATGCTCGTTCGGAAATTATGCGCTGTGCGGTTAACCCCGAAGGTCCTTGTGAAGGCTGTCGCTATTTTGAAGCCATTATTTAGCAATGTTTTATAAGATTTCGTACTACAAATAATTCACGTAGAATTAAAATAATGACGATTGGATTATTAGATTTATGCCCATAAATCGCTAACTGAGTTCAGTTTTAGACAAATGACAAAGAACAAATGACGAAAAACGATCGATTCTCGATCCTGAAAGTTATTCGCGTACATTGGTCTGTTGTAGTCGTCTCATTCTACAGACAAAGAAAATATGAATAACCTAGCTAGATTGAGATATATTTTACTCGTATTTTTGCTAACCTTTTACGGGTCGGCAGTATTGAGCCAAGAGTCCGATTTACAAAGGGTTTTTACGGGTCAAAGTCTGGGCGATTCGATGATGGATAGTTTTGTCCAAAACTACATGGGTATCGAACAGTTAGGTACTTATTTGATTTCGTTGTTTCTGGCAATTATTCTGGCGACTATTCTTGCCTTTCATCCCCAAACCTATGGTAAAAAAGAAGATCTCGACGAAATTGAAGCTCCCAAATCTTTTATTTTTTATGCCATGATTGGCTCTCTAATTGGAGCAACGGTTGCTGATTATGGTCCCCAATTAGGCTTTATTTTCTTTGGTTTGGGTGGCTTGATGCGTTTTCGTAGTAATTCGGGTTCTTCAGTGCAAACGGGACGTTTAATTTTAGTGGCGTTGATTGGATTGTGTTGTGGCTTAAAAATGCTCTATATTGCAATGATATCTACCGTCGTCGCCTGGATTTTAATTTACTTTCTCGAACGTAGAACTATTTATCAAATTGAAGTTAAAGGCATCAAGTCCAAGCTTTTCCTAGAATCTGTTAATGCTTATCGTCTGGTATTAAAAAAACAAAAATGTAATATTATTACCGAAAAGAAAAATCTGGCAAAATCTAAAGTTAGCTTTATTTTTAGTGCTCCCTCCAAACTCCGTCGAGATAACATAGAGCAATTTTTGGAGCGACAAATTCCTGAAGAGCAACGCGGTTCGCTCGATTGGAATGTAGGAAGCAAATAAAAAAAAGAAAGAGGATATGGAGCATTTTATCCTTCTTCCTCTTTCCTTTCTCTTCGTTTCTTGGCGTTGGTGAATCAAGGTGGCGAAAATTGAATTCATTTGCTCGATCTAAATTTCTTAAAAAGACATCGATCGCTAACGCCCGTTTCTTTATTTACCCATACCTAGCTGTTGAGCTTTTTGGTAAACCTTTCCTTCAGTTAGTAGGGAAGGCGCAATAACTACATCAACCTGCTGCATCTCTTTAAGGTCTTTTGCACCTAAAGTTCCCATACTAGTTTTAATTGCACCTAATAAGTTGTGCGTACCATCATCCAACTTAGCAGGACCGACCATAATCTGTTCGATTGTTCCCGTCGTACCTACTTTAATACGAGTACCGCGAGGTAATACGGGGCTAGGAGTAGCCATACCCCAGTGAAAATCGCCACCAGGGGCTTCTGCTGCGCGAGCGATGGGCGAACCAATCATTACTGCATCAGCACCGCAGGCAAGACATTTGCAAATATCTCCCCCCGTAACAATGCCACCATCCGCAATCACGGGGACATATTTGCCAGTCTGGGCGTGATAGTCCTCTCTAGCAGCAGCACAGTCAGCAGTAGCAGTAGCCTGGGGTACACCAACACCCAGTACGCCACGGGAAGTACAAGCAGCACCAGGACCAATACCTACTAGTACTGCAGCAGCACCAGCCTCCATTAGTTTTAGGGCTACTTCATAGGTGACGCAATTACCCAAGATCACGGGCATGGGCATTTCGCTGCAGAAATTAGCCAAATCTAAAGTGGCGATCGCTTCTGGGTTGAGGTGATCTGTAGATACTACTGTCGCCTGAATGAAGAGGAGATCCGCCCCCGCCTCAGCCACAATTTTGCCGTATTTGCTTGCTCCTGCAGGAGTCAAACTAACTGCTGCGATCGCATCTTGGCTTTTAATTTCTTTAATTCTTTTGGTAATTAGTTCTGGCTTAATTGGTTCGGCGTATAGTTCTTGCATCAAACCCACAAACCCATCTTTGCCTACCGATTCTATCTTCTGCAAAATAGGTTCGGGATCGTCATAGCGAGTTTGTATTCCTTCTAAATTTAAGACCCCAATCGAACCTAGTTTTGATAGTAATACTGCCATTTTGACATCCACCACGCCGTCCATAGCACTAGCTAGGATCGGGATCTCGCGGTCAATGCCACCGAGAGTCCAGGTCGTATTTGCCAAACTAGGGTCTAGGGTGCGCACTCCAGGAGATAGTGCGATTTCGTCAAATCCGTAGGCTCTACGAGCCTGTTTTCCGCGACCAATTGATATTTCCAC
>CAYXWE010000360.1:0-4824 GCA_964468145.1 uncultured Pleurocapsa sp. | reverse complement strand
TTTAAGAACAAAATACAACAAATATTGCAAAAACTAAAAATCAACTATTCAAACAAAAAACGATACATATACTAAATCCCTTTCTCTCTCAAAAATCTTCAGCTTAAACCATCAAACCCTCTGCGTCTTTGCGCCTTTGCGTGAAAAAAATCTCAAACCTAAAATCAACCAAAAATGAAAATAGCCATAGCCCAACTAAACCCCACCATCGGCGACATCACCAATAACGCCCAACAAATAATCACTGCAGCCCAAACCGCAGCCAAGCAAAATGCCAGATTACTACTAACCCCCGAATTATCATTGTGTGGCTATCCCCCAAGAGACTTATTACTCTACCCTGGCTTTGTCGAGTCGATGAGTAACCAATCAAAAGCGATCGCAACACAACTACCAGATAATATAGCAGTCTTAGTCGGTACAGTCGAAACTAATCCCCACGCCCATTCCAAAGGGCAAAAACCTTTATACAACAGCATGGCATTAATCGAGGGGGGAGAAATAAAACAAATCTTCCACAAACGATTATTGCCTACCTACGATGTCTTTGATGAAGATCGCTATTTTGAACCAGGATACGAAGCCAACCACTTTACTTTAGATGGTGTCAAGGTTGGAGTGAGTATCTGTGAAGACTTGTGGAATGACGAACAGTTTTGGGGAAAACGCAACTATGAAGTTAACCCCATTGAGGAATTATCTCAGCTACAGGTAGATGTAATTGTTAATCTTTCTGCTTCTCCCTATACAGTAGGCAAAAACCAATTGCGATCGCAAATGTTAAATCATGCAGCCACTTCTTATAATAAGCCGATTATTTATGTCAATCAGGTAGGGGGAAATGATGACTTGGTATTTGATGGTAATAGTATGGCGTTTAGTGGCGCGGGAGAATTAGTCAGTCACGCTAAGAGTTTTACTACGGATTTATTAGTAGTAGATTTAGAAGAGATGGGGAGACTGGGAGACAAAGAGAATGGGAGACAAAAAAATGTCGATCGCAATCAAGAGATTTATAGCGCGTTGGTATTGGGAGTAAAAGATTATGCCCGTAAGTGTGGCTTTAGTAAAGCAATATTGGGCTTGAGTGGCGGTATAGATTCTGCTTTAGTAGCTGCTGTAGCTGCTTCTGCTTTGGGTGCAGAGAATGTTTTGGGGGTATTGATGCCATCTCCCTATAGTTCGAGTCATTCCGTTAGCGACGGGGTGGATTTGGTTAATAGTTTGGGGATAAAGAGTCACAAGCTAGAAATTAAAAATGCCATGGAAGCTTACGATACGATTCTCGATACCCTGTTTGCAGGTACAGAGTTTGGGGTGGCTGAAGAAAATATCCAGTCGCGGATACGGGGGAATTTATTGATGGCGATCGCCAATAAGTTCGGTTATTTATTACTTTCTACAGGAAACAAATCAGAAATGGCTGTGGGTTACTGTACCCTGTATGGCGATATGAATGGCGGTTTGGCAGTAATTGCTGATGTACCGAAGACTAGGGTGTTTGAATTATGTCGCTGGCTCAATCGAGAGCAAGAAGTCATCCCCGTCAATATTATTACCAAACCTCCTAGTGCAGAATTAAAACCCGATCAAAAAGATTCCGATTCTTTGCCCGATTATGATATATTAGACGATATACTGGAGCGCATTGTCTGCCAACATCAATCCCCTACAGAAATAGTTGAAGCTGGACACGACCTAGAAATAGTGAGTAAAGTAATAAAGCTCGTCAGCCGTGCGGAGTTCAAACGCCGTCAAGCACCCCCAGGAATTAAGATAACCGATCGCGCTTTTGGTACTGGCTGGCGGATGCCGATCGCCAAAAAATTACCTAATTAAGGAAAAACTAATGAATCAACAAAAATTAACTCCCTATTGGTTTTTGTTACCTGCGATCGCCCTATTGGGTTTAACCGTATTTTTTCCCGCTATTCAGGCTTTTGCTCTTAGTTTTACCCAATATGAATATGATATTACTCAACCGCCCCAATGGATTGGCTGGGAGAATTTTATTAAACTGTGGCAAGACGAATTGTTTTGGCAGACGATTAAAAATACCCTGCTGTACTTGGCGGGAGTCGTACCAATTTTGGCGATCGCGCCATTGGGTTTAGCGATCGTCGTCAATCAGAAGTTGCGGGGGATAAATTGGTTTCGCACTGCTTTTTATACTCCCGTAGTAATCTCTATGGTGGTGGCGGGAATTGCTTGGAAAGCACTTTATACACAAAATGGTTTAATCAATCAATTTCTCAAACAGTTTGGTTTATCAGAAGGCATTTCTTGGTTAACCGATCCCAAACTAGCTTTATGGAGTGTCATGTTAGTAACTATCTGGAAAGGTTTGGGTTACTATATGGTAATTTATCTGGCGGGTTTGCAGTCAATTTCCCCCGAACTATATGAAGCTGCTGCGATAGATGGTTCTGATGGCTGGCAAAAGCACCTAGATATTACGCTTCCTTTGATGCGTCCTTATTTATTCTTAGTAGTAGTAATCTCAGCAATTTCTGCCACAAAAGTATTTGAAGAAATCTATATTATGACTCAGGGAGGCCCTAGAAATAGCTCCAAAACTGTAGTTTATTATCTTTATGAAAAAGCTTTTCAAGACTTAGATATTAGTTACGCTTGTACCATTGGCTTAGTATTATTTTTAGGAATTTTAGGATTATCTATAGTTAATCTCAAGTTAACAGCAGACAACAATCAATAGATACGAGCGCGAAAATAATTTCAAGTATTGATAGTTTTTTGTCCTTTGTCTTTTGTTATTAGTTATAGTCATTTTAATTAATTTCCTCGCGATTGACTAATTTTTCGTTAGTCGTTAGTCGTTAGTCATTAGTAGGTTCAAAGTTATTTTATTCCTCTGGCTCATGCATACGGTTTCTATTTGAAATGACTATATTTGTTTAATAATTTATGCCCGTAAGTTTAATCTTGTTGGCGATGCTGGCGATCGAGCCAAATTTGCTGCTGTGGTAAAGGTAAAGGTACGCCTGCTGATTCAAAAGCATTTTTAATGCGACGGCGAAACTCGCGAGAAACTTCCCATTGCTTGAGGGGTTCGGTTTTGAACCAAAGTCGCACCACAAAACCGCGATCGCTAAAATCTTCGACTCCTAATATCTGTGGCGGTTCGAGAATTTTGGCGCGACAATCACAATCTTGGTACATTTGGATTGCTACATCTTCAATAATAGCGATCGCGATATCGGCATTAGTTTGATGGGCAAAAGGAATCTTAAGATCCGATCGCGACCAACCGTTAGAATGATTTGCTACTAAGGTAATGGCACTATTGGGTATAGTAATTAGCCTACCTTCTCCATCTCGTAGTTGAGTAATACGCAAACTCAAATTTTCCACCATTCCCCCAACTTCCCCAATAGTTACTACATCCCCTACTGCATATTGATCCTCAAAAATAATCAATAAACCATTAATCGTATCTTTGATTAAATTTTGGGAAGCAAAAGAAAAAGCCAAACCCAAAACCCCCGCACCAGCAAGAAAAGGAGTAATATTTAAGCCCAAAATAGACAGGGCGACAAAAATACCCACCGCAATCCAGAAAGAAGTAACGATACCGCGAAACAGACTAGAAAAGGTATTAACTCGCACCTGCAGCCTACGGGTGGTGTCGGGGAGAAAAACATAACTATTGGCAAAAGTATTATTAGAAATAGCAGCATTAATTCTGGCGATCGCAGCATAGCTTAAGCGAATTAAGATGTAGCAAATAGCAATAACTATGACCAAACGCAAAGGAATCCGCAACAGGGTAATGATCCACAGTTGTAGAAGACGAGTTTGAGCAAACAAACCCAAGATTAATAAACTCCCTCCCAACCAAACTGTAATTTGAGCCAGTTGCAGCAGTCGATACTGTACTTCTTTAAGATTGAATTTCTTGCGCTGTTCCAAATCCTGCGCTAGAGACTCAGTAGTAATATCAGGGGCAAAACTAGCCTTATCTTGATGCAGGCGTTTGAGCCAGGTAAATATCAGCCAACCAGACAGCATCATCATCACAACAATACCGAAAGCTATCTTACTTTGTTTAATTAAAAAAGGAGCTTGTCTTTCTCGTTTAACCCGTTTCAAACCATCTTCAATTTGATAGGCGACTTGCTGGGCGTGGTGTTCTGGTTTAACCCCGCGAATACTGGCATCGCGATTATTAAGAGTTATTACAGGAAATTCTTGTTCTCCTATCCGCACGTAAATACTTTGGTCAGCTTGGTGAAAAACTTCTAGGTTAGATTTATCATTTTGCAGATATACCTTTTTAATATCCGCCAATCTTTCTTCCGTGTATTCAAGACGCTGTGCTAAACCAGATTTTTGGTCAGAAAGCTCAAAAATACATCTACCATCAAGACGCACGCAGGCGGAGATTACCGAATCAGATAAATTGCGATCGAGCTTCAGAGTCTCCAAACTGATTTTTGGTAGTAATGGTAATTGCGATCGCACGGGACTAGTAAAAATAACTGTCAGCATCATGGCGATCGCCATAACCCTCAGAAAAAAGTATCTTTGAACCATAATTGCCTAACTCAAGCTACAGCACCATATATTATGGGCTATGAAATGATTAAGTGGCATTCTGCAATCAATTAAGAGGGTTTATATAGCAATCGGGGATCATTTTGGAGTATGACTAATGACAAATGACTAATGACTAATGACTAATGACAAATGACAAATGACTAATGACTAATGACTAATGACAAATGACTAATGACAAATGACTAATGACAAATGACTAATGACTAATGACTAATGACTAATGACTAATGACTAATGACTAATGAC
>CAYXWE010000359.1:0-4826 GCA_964468145.1 uncultured Pleurocapsa sp. | reverse complement strand
TTAATGTTTAATGTTTAATGTTTAATGTTCAATGCAAAAGGCGATCGCTAAAATATCTTTGATACAAAGTGCAGCTCGGTATTGCTTGATTGCCTTGTAAATGCACGAGTCCCAAACTTTCTAACCCAAATGCTGGTAATAATTCCATTTCCACAGGCTCAGATGCCTGCAAAACTTTTTGGAATGCGGAGGTTAATTGGGTATCTTTTTCTAAAGTCCAAGATAATCTTTGTAGATGATCTGCATAAATACCTTTTCCCATTATTGCTTGTTCGAGCAATTTTTCTGGAGTAAGAGAATTACGCGACTGCCATAGCGCGTAAAGTCCCAATTGAACTAGATAAGGCTGCCCGTTAGAAATATCTCTTAGTTTTGCTAACTCTGCTTCTGAAATGTTTAAACCGTACTGTCGAGCCAAATATTTGGTTTGCTCGTAGGTTAGGGAATTCAACTCTACAAGTAAACCAACATTGAAAGGGGATTTATTTACGTTTAAAGGAATATATACCTCTGTCGAGTGAGCTACTATCAATCTCAATTGCTGCCATACGCCACGGTTTTTTGCCTGTTCGTGCCAGGATCGTAATAGTCCAAAAAACTCGTCTGCTAATTCGGGATAGTCAAACAGCCGATCTACATCATCCAAGGCTAACACCAGAGGGCGATCGAGCTTTGCCAAGAGATACTGCTCGAAATAAATTTTACAGCTAATTTTGCTGCCGAATAGTTCGTCCCAGTAGTCCGACAGTTTATTGGGTAGCCCCATTGCCAAACCAACGCTGGCACTAAACCACTGCAGAAACTTATCGAGATTTCGTAAAATGTTTCGATCTGCCATTTGCAGACTCAAAAATACTGTCTGACAGCCCTGTTGCGCGCTATTATCTAATATCCTCACCATTAGGGAAGTTTTGCCCATTCTGCGGGGGGCTTTAATTCTAATTAACGAGCCTGGCTGTAAGATTGTTTTGTAGCAATTAGTTTCCTCAGGCGATTGCGAAGCTAGCCGAAGGCATCGCTCCACGTAAAATCTAGAATATAGCCCTATTTGCCCTTCTGGTAAGGGCGGTTCTTCTAAAATTGTCTCTTCTGCCGATAACTGCTGTTGAGATGGTGCAGACAAATCATCAACAACAATTTCTGCTGATTTTGATTTTATACCTGTAGTGTTTTTAGCAAGAGGTTGAACGTAATCTCGCTCGGTTAATTCTAAATCAAAAGCTTGAAAATATTCCTTCAAAGTTTGCTTGTCCACGGGATTTTGCTGGCGACGCACCTTGGTCAAGGTACGACAGCTTAACCCAGTCAACTCGTTCAAATTCTCTAGAGTATAGGGCATTCCTCCATTATTAGCTTTTTCTGCGATCGCCAAAGCAACCTGCAAACGCTGCCATCCCGATGATGATAAAATAACCCCTCTCTGACGCTTCGACCTTTGACTCGAACTGAACATATAAAAGCTAAGTCATTCAACGATAAAAAAAACGATTTGATAAATAACCGTCCTATTTACTAAATTACATATTTCAAGATTAATCTCAAGCGGGAATTATAACCAGACAAATATTAAAGCTTACTTCGAACGACCTCGAAGCCATTGTATTCGCTGGGTTATATACATACTAAGATTAAGCTTGTGTTAAGTTATCGGCTTAAGTTTTCATCTTTCCTTGTTTCTTCCTGCCAACAACGGCGACACTGGCAGTGGCGATAGAGCTTGGTGAATACGACCAAGCTCTAAAGCTCTCATCCAGTATCCCCCCAGTAGAGCAATAAAAATGGCTTAGGAGTCCCTCTATTTTCATTGCCTTACAGGGGGTTTTTTGGAAGACTAAAGACCAACAATTTTTAAAGACCCATGGGCATAAGTCCTGAGTTATCATAAGTTTTTGACATAAGACTAATAATAAGGGTCTTGCACACTTTTAGCGTTTTCGGAAAAAACCCTCGCTAGTCCTAAAATGATCATAAAGGAAGATTTTGTGCGTAAATATAATTAAGGAGACGATCGCCTTAATGGTGGCGCGGGTAGCGATACTTTCTATGTAGTTAGCGATAACAATATAACTTTATCTAACACAACTGCAGTAGGAGAGGGTACAGATAGAATCAATAATACCTGATACTAAATCCGATTACCAACACGGGAGTGGAATATGCTTGGGAAGCAAAAGCATTTCCTCTCGTGGGGGTATACTTTTAGATGAAGAACTTGAACGGGCAAGAAGAGCGAGGTTTCCGTACGTTCGCTGAGGGGTCGATAATCTCAAACCCGCAACTCCGCGACTCCTTCACACTATTTTTAAGTGTTGTATGTAAACAGGATTTAGTATGAGATCCTCATCGCCCATAAGTCTAAAGTCCAGGCTTGGGCATTGATATCGGGCGATGTTTGTTCAACTGACGCAGCCAAAAACCGCCTCCGACTGCAATAATCAAAGAAATCCAGCCTGTGAGAGATTGTAATAGTAAAAATCCACCGATCGCCAACATCGAGCCAAATAATAACAAACTAGCAGCAATTACTTTGAGTAAATCCTGAGTTAAATTTTGTGCTGGTTCAATCCCAGTGCGATCGCGTTGTTTTTGCCAACCGATTCCCCCTGGTCGTACTTTGGTATAAAATTCATCGAGAGTGCGATCGGATTCTGGCGGAGTCAGATACATGACGGCGATCCAGAGTATCGCCGTCGTCCCAGAAATAAACAGTAGCTTGTAACCAAAATCGGGAAATATATCATTGAAGCCTGGATAAATGCTGGTCACAAGTCCGATAATGAACCCGCCAACCATAGCAGCTAGTTCCGCTGCTGCATTAATACGCCACCAAAACCAACGCAAGATTAAGACTAATCCTGGCCCGGTGCCGATCGCAATTACCAAACGAAAGACAGTGGTGATATTAGTTGCATATAAAGCTGCGATCGCGCCTAACACCGTAACTACTACGGAAGCGATTCGCCCTATCATCACTAATTCTGCTTGAGTAGCATCGGGTTTAATGAAGCGGAGGTAGAGATCGTTAGTTAAATAGGATGCGCCCCAGTTAATCGAAGTGGAAACCGTACTCATGAAGGCTGCAATCAAAGATGTCACCACCAAACCCAACATGACGGGGGGTAAAAAATCTAGCATTAGTTTGGGATAGCCCAATTCTTTATCCTGCAAATCGGGATAAATTACCATTGCTACCAAAGCTACTATAATCCAAGGCCAGGTACGAATTCCGTAATGGAGAATATTAAAAAACCAAGAGGATTTTTCTGCTTCTGCTTCTGTTTTAGCTGCAGCCAAACGTTGAATAAATTCTCCTCCCCCATCGCTACGGCGAAATGACCACCACTGAACGAATAAATAGGCTGAAAAGGTAGTCGCCGTAATACCTGCTGCATCGCTCCACCCAAAACTACCGTTACTAAAACTAAAAGGGAAGAAAGACAAAATATCAATCTCGCTAACCTCTTTTACCTGGGGAATAAGTTCGTGGATTCCTCCTACATGATTAACAGCTACAATAGCTACGACGATCGCCCCTAACAAAGCTAAAAAGAATTGAAAGAAGTCAGTAGTAACTACACCCCACAAACCAGAAAACCCAGAATAAACTAAAACCAACACGCTAACACCAACAACGCTCCATATTTTAAGATTTTCTCCAGGATTTAGCCCCAAACTCTGCCATAATTCCAAAGCATCTACGACCTTAACCATTGCCAGCATCGCATAACCAATACCAATACAGTTAATGGGGAGGGCAAACAAAAAAGCTTTTGTCCCCCGTAAGATAGCAGCAGTTTTACCGCCGTAGCGCATTTCGGTTAACTCAGCATCGGTAATAATTTGCGATCGCCTCCACAAACGAGAAAAAATATAAATCAAAATTACATGAGAAACTCCAAAACTCCACCATTCCCAATTACCCGCAATACCCCGACTAGATACAATCCCGCAGATATATAATGGGGTGTCAATAGAAAAAGTTGTGGCTGCCATACTCGTCCCCGCTAACCACCAAGAAAGCGATCGCCCAGAAACAAAAAAGTCCTCCATACTTTCGGAAGCTTTGCGGGAAAGAAAAATCCCCAAACCTATAGTGAGGATGAAATATGCAATGACAATGAGCCAGTCAATCGGTGTCATGGGTTTGGATCTGTCTGTTCAAAATGCCTCATTATAATAGGGCGTGCCATTAATTAGAAAAATATAGTTATATAATATGATTCCTAGAAGATATGAAAGACTAAAACAAGTCCTCGATCGCCGACAGCCAGATTTAACGGTTTTGACCGAAGATGTCCACAAGCCTCACAATCTTTCGGCAATTATTCGTACCTGCGATGCGGTAGGGGTTTTTGCGGTTCATGCTGTCAATCGTCATAGCGATACCCCAACTTTTTCTCAAGTAGCCCAGGGGAGTGAAAAATGGGTCAATCTACATTCCCATCCCGATATTACAACGGCGATCGCACATTTACACCAAAGTAGCCACAAGATATATGCTGCTCATTTTAGCGATGTGGCGGTGGATTATCGCCAGATAGACTACACCAAACCCACTGCTATTCTTTTAGGCACAGAAAGATGGGGCGTAACCGACAAAGCTGCCGATCTCGTAGACGGACATATAATTATTCCCATGCAGGGGATGGTGCAGTCTCTCAATGTATCCGTAGCTAATGCAGTAGTTTTGTTTGAAGCCCAACGGCAAAGATTACAGGCTGGTTTATATGACAAAGTGCGTTTAGATCCTGAAACTTATAACCGAGTAGTTTTTGAATGGGGTTATCCCGATATTGCAGATATGTATCGTCGTCAGGGAAAACCAT
>CAYXWE010000358.1:0-4827 GCA_964468145.1 uncultured Pleurocapsa sp. | reverse complement strand
CCCGTTGCTAATAAATAATTACGCGATCTCAAATCGCGCTTCCCTACTTTTAGCCCTAACTTTGGCAAGGCATAAAACTCTCCTCGACCGACAATAACATCTACTCCCAATGCCGATAAATAAGCTAAAGAATTAAGATTTTGTACGTCTTTTTTAGTCTGTTGTATCCAATCAAATGCTTGGGTGTCATTAAGATCGATCCTATTTTCTGTTGGTAACCAGAAACTATTTTGCTGCCCTCGATTAAACCGCCCTAACTCGCCCAAAGTTTGATTAAAGAGCAGAGGATTGGGTAAATACAACTCCTCAGTTTGAGTAACCAAAGCAATGCGGGCTTGAAGTTGACAGGCATTCTTTGCAGCATAGATCCCCCCTCCACTGCTACCAATCACTACCAAATCATAGTCTGCTGCCATAAATTTTTAGTTAAATAATTGCCAGGTGAATAATGGCATCACCTTGATTGACTAAAGGATTTTGGATGTGGCTAATTACAATACCATTAACTGATGCTCTTACTGCCACTCTTTTTTCGCCAAAAGCATTGGTAATAAAACCTAATTCCTGCTTTTTAACTACTTTTTCTCCCAAGTTAACCTCTAAATGGAATATACCACCACAGCTTGCCCTAACCCATTTACTGCTTCTACTTTCTAAAGAATCATCGCTGGTAGATAATTCACAATCATACATATCTAGATAGTCCATTACCCGCAAAATACCCCGTACCCCACAATCAATCGCCAGAGGATCGAAACGTAATGCCTCCCCTGCTTCGTAAAGCAGCACGGGAATGCCTTTTTTGGTGGCTGCGTGGCGCAATGAGCCAGAGATAGTTTTAGAGTGGATGGTAATGGGCGCGCCAAAAGCTTTAGCACAACCGTAGGTAGTTTCATCCTCTAGGTTGCCACGGATCTGGGGTAGGTTAGTACGGTGTACCGCAGCAGTATGCAAATCTATGCCATGGGTGCTGCGATCGACAATTTCTCGCATAAATAAATTAGCCAACTGGGAAGCCAAAGAGCCATTTTCCGACCCAGGAAACGAGCGATTGAGATCTCTACGGTCAGGTAAATAGCGAGATTGCTCGATAAAACCAAACACGTTAACAATGGAAACCGCTATAATTGTTCCCCGTAATTTTTTGGGGTCAATTTGTCCCAAAATTCGCGCAATAATTTCGACCCCATTGATTTCATCCCCATGAATGGCTGCGCTCAACCAGAGTTTGGGGCCAGGCTCGATGCCATTAACTACAGTCACGGGCAAAGAAACTAAGGTTTGGGTCGCCAGACGACTTACTGGTAGCTCGAAACGTCGCAGCAATCCTGGGGCAATAACCTCTTTAGCAATTTCAATTGTGTTATCAGACACTCTTTGTAAATATATATTTGTTTGTCTTCGATTTTTATGTATAAAAAAAGAGGTATTACCTAAAGTTACTATTCAGCAAAATGACTGGTGTAATTCTCAAAAATAAGTTAAATTGCTGATGCTATTTGAAATTACTTTTTGTACAGTTGTTATAACTGTATCTTTTGTAAAATCAAAGGAAAAAGGCATTAGCAATAATTGCATTATTACCAACACCTTTGGAGTCCCACGAACTGTAACGTACCAATTAACTCGGTACTCATACAGGATAGTCCGAATTTTTTCCTGTAACGTATAAAAGCATACCACTTTATTTCTCTACTAGCTAGACATGTAAGTTAAAAATAAAGAATCCGTGCAATTGCAAATTACTTAGTAATTTTACTGCAGTAAGTATTAACTCAATCCATAATTTTTCGTTGACCAAGAGCCTTTCATGATTCACTTTGAATCTTATCAAGGGCTGCTTGTGCTGCTTTTTTCTCGGCTTCTTTTTTGCGATTGCCCACACCTACTCCGTAAACTTGACCCAAAACTGACACCTGGGCGGTAAATTGTTTGTCCCGATCGCAGCCAGTTTCAGCAATGATGCGATACTGGGGTTTGACTTGATGGTTGGCTAACGACCATTGTTGCAAGGCATTTTTGCGATCGATAAACGTTGCTTGGGTACTGCGATCGAGCAGAGAGCTAGTTTGTTCTACCCCTGCAGGAATGTTCTTGCCAGAAGCGACGGCGGAATTTTCCACTAGAGTCTTTGCTAAAGGAGCAAAAATTTCGATGATGTAATCGTGGACTGGCTGAATTCCTGCATCCAAAAAATACGCCCCCAAAACCGCCTCGAAAGTATCGTTGAGTAGGGAAGGGTTCTTTCTTCCTCCATCTTTGTCTGCACCTTTACCCAAACGCATCTTTTTGCCCAGCCCCACCTCTGCCCCTAGTTTTCCTAATTGCTTCTCATCTACCAAGCGCGATCTCAAGTGGGTTAGTTGAGCTTCATTCATACTAGGGTACATACTATACAGCATTTGGGCGATCGCAAATCCCAACACAGCATCTCCCAAAAATTCTAAACGCTCGTTATCCCCTGTTACATCCAGATTTTCATTGGTATAGGAGCGATGGGTTAGAGCCAGCTCGAATAAATCTTGATTGGCGAATGATGGTAATTTTCGACTCATTAGTCTGAAATATTTATTTTGGGTTTTTAGTTTTCTAATTATAAGTAAACTTTTATTACAAAAGCCATAAATACAGCCTTCATTTTAGAAGTTACCTAGTGAGAACGCTCGATTAATCGCGGGGTTAAAAACAATCATTATCAATGGCTAGTAGCAATGAATTTGAACAAAATAAACACCAACTAGTTAAAAAACTAGTGGATCGAACTTGGAGGATAAAAGACTCAAAACAAAAAGAATTAGAGATTGAGTTAATTGCGAGGGCGATTTTGCGATCGCGTCCTTTGTGTCGTCAGTTCAATGGAATGGCTCTAGAGGGAGTGTATCGAGAAATATACGATGAGGCAAAAGAAAAATTACAAATTCATCTTAATAAATACTTAGCTATTGATGGGATATATTTTGACCCAGTAGATTCGATCGAACAGATTCAAGCAACATATCTCTATAGATTACAAATAGAAATATTTAAAAATATACTTAACGATTTTCAATTAAAAAAGATGGGTGTGACTGCTCAAAATTACTCAGCGGGTACGGAACTTAGATCCTATGCTCTGACCGAATTAATTAAAGCTATTAAATTATCGGGAAGATTGTGCCGTCCCCACATTACTAAATTTTCTCCCGATCTGTACCGCACACTTTATGAAGAAGCTTTAGCAGAAACATTTGCTTATATATGTCTTAATATCGATCTTTACGATGCCAATCGAGGCAATGGCAAATTCATGAACTGGGTTAATTTTATCTTAGATAAGTTTATTCTCAAATGCTATCAAAAAGCTCAAAAATATGCCCAATACGAGCTACCGAGTTTATTGGATTTAGAGCGAATTTCTCAGCCTGCTAAAACACCCAATCTAGGAAAAATTATTCAAGAATATATAGCTGAAAATCCCGATAGCATTTTCACTGCCGCCCATATTAGAAATAGACCAGATGCTAACTTTAATCGAATTGCTTTAGCAAAACTTTCTGGTAAAACCTGGTCACAAATATCGCAACAGCTAAATATACCAATTCCCACCTTAAGCAGCTTTTACAATCGCTGGTGTCGTCGTTTTGCCCCATTATTCAAAACAAAATTACAACAGCATTTATAGTACAAATTTATAAACGATCGAACCATGAATCAAACTAATATTACCGATCGCAATGGGGATATTTTTCCCACTGTCATTTCAATTGAAACAAGAGTTATGGCTCAAAAATTTCGCGCTTATCAATCACAAGCCAGTAAAGCCAAGGGAGTCTATCTCAATACTTTAACGGTATCTGCAGTTAATCTCTATCTTCATTCTCTTGGTTGGACGACCAATTTAGAAGGGAGTGATAGCCAAAACCCAGTGTTGCAAACCATGATGGACACTGCAGATCTAGAGATTCCTGGCTACGGCAAATTAGAATGCCGATTTGTCATGGCGGGGGAGAAGAGTGTCAATATTCCTCCAGAGGTTTGGACAGACAGAATCGGCTATGTCATAGTAAGACTCGATTCTGCTTTAGAGAGGGCAGATTTATTGGGCTTTGTAGATCGAGTAAATCGATCTCCCTTATCTTTGGCTCGATTAAAATCTCTGACAGAATTTCCTGCTTATCTTAGTTTACAAAAGCCCACCCCAGTATCAGAAACTGTTGTTATCAGTAATTGGTTTACACGACAATTAGATCGGGGTTGGCATCAGTTAGAAGAATTATTTTCTCCCGCTGTCGCCCTAAATTTTAGAAGCCCCCAAAAGCTAGCGGATACCACCGAGAAACTTAACCCTCAAATTAATCCAGTCAAGCTAGTTCAGTTTGCAGAAAATATTACTATTGCTTTGATTTTGAATATACAGCCTCAAACTAACAAGATGAATCTCGATCGAGAGCAAGAGAATAAAATCCGTTCGGATAGTGTGCCAGAAAACTCCGCCGATTTCGTAAGTTCTTCTAGGCGATCGCCACAAGAATTTAATATTTCTATGACTGTCTGTAATAGTCAGGTTCGCCAGCTTTTGCCTCCTGGTTTAGAATTAGTAATCTTTGATGCTGGCGATCGTCCTGTAATGATCGCCCAGGCAAACGAAAATAAAACCATCGAATTTTGTTTTAGTGGCAAACTAGGAGAAAATTTTCGGGTCGAGCTAGTTTTGGAGGAAGAAGTAAAAATCGAAAATTTTATTATTTAAACAAGATGTTGTATAGAATTTAGATCGAGACAACAGTTGATTCTATCGGAATTCTTAAAAGAGTACTGCGACCATAAGCTATGCTTTGGTCGTTGGGT
>CAYXWE010000357.1:0-4830 GCA_964468145.1 uncultured Pleurocapsa sp. | reverse complement strand
ATTTGCAAACCAAATTGAGATAACGCAGGATTCATAAATAATTACCTAGCAATAATAAGATAGACAATTATTGTATCGTTAATTTTACCTAGAGAAAGATTGATTCTTATTGAAGAAAACAGCGAACGCGCGATCGCTACTACCGATATTTTTTTCGGTTTCCCATATCAGCCGTTAAACAAGAATTAGTGAGTTGCTAATTCGCGATCGCTGCTAGCATCAGAATCCATAATTACTCGTGCTAATTTAGAACGGATATATAGCAGTCGAAACAAAGATTAGGACGTTTGAAAAAATCTCTCGCAGAGTCGCAGAGGCGCAGAGAGACTCAAAGATGTCTTAACCTATAGTTCGATAGCTATAAATGGAAAAAATGAGGAATATTAGAGAAAAAAAAGATCTTAGCATTGCTAAGATCTCATTAATTAATTATGTTTTAGGTGTTGCAGAAATTAATCTGCTAATTGCAAAATTGACCAAGCGATCGCCATACTTTCTTCGTACAGCATTTCTCTGCCCCATCTTTGTAGTTGTTGACCGAGTAGTTCTTCAGTTTTTTGATCCGATAGAGACGTTACCTGCTCGATATAGCAAGACTGCGCACCGCCTCCAGCCTCCATTCGCATACAGCCAGTGGTACTAGAACAAAGTACGGTACAGCAATCAGCATCTAAATTAGTAGAACTCAAACGGAGGCTAATTAAATCCCCTGGGATATCGCCCCAGTCTGCAGTAGGAATACCTGCCAACTCGGCTTCGATACTGCGCTTTTTCTCATCGGTAAATTTAACTTTGCGGATATCGTAGTCTCCTCCTTCTAGCCGATATTCCACAGGAGTCCAATTGAGACGACTAGCTAGCCAACCGAGATACATCAAAGCTTGGGATTGATTGCCCAATTCGTAATCGATAGTAACCTTGTCTACTTGATAAATTTCCGATCGCCTTTCTGGAGGATCGAAGGCAGCAGCAGCCAATTCTTGCCAGGGAGCGAGTCTGCGCCAGTTGATATCTGCTAGGGCAGTATCCTGCTTGAGTAACTCCGCTAAAGATTTGAGGTCGGTTTCAGGCTCGATAAAGCTGCTAGAGTCGAATATTACCGTGTCGCAAGTGGATACCAGACGCTTAAATAAAGGCAAATCGAGAGTAGGGGTAGCTTTCCACCAGACAAACTTAGGCAAGTCGGCGATCGCCAGTTCGGCAATGATACCGCCAATTCTTTCTAGGGCTTCTGCCGTACCAGTGAGGGTAATATATTCGCAACATACTAAAGTATTTTTGCTTTTTTTATCGATCGGACAGTAAGCAGATACCTGGGCTTTGACTCCCGTATCTTCCCCTAAAATGGGGCAGAGAGTCACAATACGACAGGGATTGGAAGCTGCGATCGCGTCTGCAGTTATGCCTTCAGAATCGGGGGTATAGCTAATTGCTGCAGTTTTATTTTCTGAGGTGAGTTTATCTGACTCTTTTGCTTTGGCAAACTCTTTTTTTAACCTTTCTCGCAACTCGGGGGTAGATTTGCCCGTAGTTTCCATACCATATTCTTTTTGGGCTGCTTTGATTGCAGCCTTAATTCTCGGCCCTGCAATACCGTCTATTGGGCCGGTATAAAACCCTAAGGATGCTAGTAATTGTTGCGTGCCGTCGGGGTCGTAGACAATTAAACTAAAGGTAGCTGCCCTGGTAACGGCAGTACTATCTTCATCCGCACCTTGACTTTGCCAAAGCGATCGCAATTCCGCTTCGATTTCATCGATAGATACGTCTTTGGGGGCTTGTAGAGATACTATTGGTGCAACCATAATCATTTAGCATTTAGCATTTATCATTTAATGTTTACCAGATAAGGAAATAAAAAAATGTTCGTCCTTTCCTTATCCCTTTAAAGTCTTCTCCAGCGACGGCGATCGCGATTGATCATCGCTTCTGCTTCTTTAGGCTGCCAAGTTCCCGCTTCGTACTGGGGCATTTTACTGGGATCGCTGGGAGATTCCCAAGCATTGATAATTGGTGTCACTATATTCCAGGCTGCTTCCACTTCATCGGCACGGGTAAATAGGGTTTGATCTCCCAACATACAGTCTAGTAAGAGACGGTGGTAGGCATCTGCTGTCGCCATACCAAAAGAAGAACCATAGCTAAAGTCCATATTTACCGTCCGAGTACGCAGATCGGGGCCTGGGGTTTTGGCTTCAAACTTCAAGGATATGCCTTCATTTGGTTGAATCCTCATAGTTAAGACGTTGGGGCTAGTCTGTTGGGCAGCAGACTGAAAGATCAGTAAAGGTACTTCGCGGAAATGAATTGAAATCTCAGTTACTTTCTTGGGCATTCGTTTACCCGTGCGGAGATAAAATGGTACTCCTTTCCATCGCCAGTTATCAATTTCTAGTTTTAGAGCTACAAAAGTCGGGGTAGTAGATTCTGGATTTACCCCATCTTCTTGACGATATCCCGTTACGGGCTTGCCTTTCATCCAGCCTTCACTATACTGAGCTCTAATTGCCGATTGCTCTAAATTATTGACATCTGCAATATGAGTTGCCTGGAGTACTTTAGTTTTTTCGCTACGGATACTATCGGCATCGAGAGCATTAGGAGGTTCCATGGCAGTAATGGCAAATAGCTGCATCAGGTGGTTTTGCAGCATATCGCGCAATGCCCCAGAGGTTTCATAATATCCCGCCCGTTCTTCTACACCCACGGTTTCGGCGACGGTAATCTGGACGTGATCGACAAACTGACGATTCCATAATGGTTCAAAAATAGCATTACCAAAACGAAATACCAAAATATTTTGTACGGTTTCTTTACCCAAGTAGTGATCGATGCGATATACCTGTTCTTCCTTACAAACTCGCTGCACCGCACGATTGAGAGATTTCGCAGAACCGAGATCTTTGCCAAAGGGTTTTTCAATTACAATGCGATTTTTGATCGGATCGTCGAGCATCCCCGCAGCACCAAGCTGTTTGAGGGCTGGTTTAAAGAATTTGGGCGATACTGCTAGATAAAAGACACGATTGCCTCTAGTTCCGCGCTTTCCGTCTAATTCTGATAGAAAAGAATTTAGTTTTTCGTAGCTTTCAGCCTCATCCATATTGCCCGAACAATAAAAGATGCCCTTAGCAAAATCGTCCCAGAGTTCTTCATTACCAACTCCGTTACCAAATTCTTCTAGTCCATCCTTAAGATGTTGCCGAAAATATTCGTGACTCCAATCTCTTCTAGCAACCCCAACTATAGTCATCTCAGAAGGCAAACGACGCTCTCTTTTAATCTGATAAATAGCAGGGATGAGTTTTCTTTGGGTGAGATCTCCCGATGCTCCAAAAATTACGATAATTGCAGGATCGGCAGTACGCTCTTGTTGCAAACCTACTCGTAACGGATTTTCTAATATTGCAACCATGTTGTGTTTATTGGTTTGATTTAAAAATTAAAAAATTATTTGTCTAAAAAAAGAGTAAAGAAAATACGATTTCTAATTCCTTGCTCCTTGTTCCTTATTCCTTAGACTTATGCGCATAAATCATTGCGATGACAAAAGACGAAGAACAGAGGACAAAAAACCATAAACTTTGAATTGTCAAAATCATTCATGCTCATAGGTGTCTTGTTCCTTGTTCCTCATCCCTTAAATTAAACCGCTGCTAATTGTTCTACCTTTGATTCTAGAGATGACATCAAAGATTCAAAAGGCTTGATAAATTTATCGATCCCTTCTTCTAGTAGTTCGTCCATTACTGTATCTAGATCGATATCTACCGCATCATCTTTTAAGCCATCAATCACTTGTTTAGCAGCATCGATATCAGTTTCGATGCGATCGCCTGGATCGCAATGATCGACACAAGCATCAATGGTATTGGGAGGTAAAGTGTTAACCGTATCTAATCCCACTAGTTCATCAACATACATAACATCGCTGTATTCAGGATTTTTAGTGCCAGTACTCGCCCATAGTAGTCTTTGTACCTTTGCACCTTTAGCTGCTAGAGCTTCCCATCTGTCACTGCTAAAGATCTCTTTGTATTTTTGGTAGGCTATTTTAGCATTGGCGATCGCTACTTTGCCTTTGATGGCTTCTAGTTTTGCTTTGTCTGCTTCGCTAGCTGATTTTAATTTACTGTCAATGCGATCGTCGATCGCCACATCTATCCGACTGAGGAAGAAACTAGCTACCGAAGATATTTTACTGATATCTTCTCCTGCTTCAACTCGTCTTTCTAAGCCTCTGATATATGCCCAGGCAGTATCGACATAGCTTTGTACGGAGAACAACAAAGTAACGTTAATACTCATACCATCAGCGATCGCATCTTCCACTGCAGGTAAACCTTCGGGCGTACCAGGAATTTTGATCATTAGGTTAGGGCGATCGATAGTTTTGTAGTAGCGACGGGCTTCTGCGATCGTACTTTCAGTATCTTTAGCTAAGTTTGGTGGTACTTCGATACTGACATAACCATCCAAGCCATTAGTTTCTTCGTAAACGGGCATAAAGATATCGCAAGCATTGCGGATATCGTTAAACACCAAGTCTTCATAAATCTCTTGAACAGATTTACTGGATTTAATGCCATCGGCGATCGCATTATCGTAGGTTTTGTTACCCGCGATCGCTTTTTCAAAAATAGCGGGGTTGGAAGTAATCCCTCTAATTCCCTTGTCGCTAATGGACTGTTTTAGCTCTCCCGATTCAATCAGATCGCGGCTGAGATTATCCATCCAGATGCTTTGACCGTATTGACTGTTAATTTCTACAATGGGGTTAGACATACTGTTTATTTTTCTCCTAGTAATACTTCAAAAAACTATTAAGAG
>CAYXWE010000356.1:0-4841 GCA_964468145.1 uncultured Pleurocapsa sp. | reverse complement strand
AGATCGACTACCAAGGCACTATAGCCGATAGTAAAAGCGGCAATACTAATGCCGTGAAAAGCTCGAATATAGGCCAACCCCAAAATAGAACGAGCTAGTAAATAACCAACAGGGGCTAATCCTGCTACCGCAGCACCAATTAAGATAACTGTTTTGCGACTGCGACTATCGGCTACTTTACCCAGCCAAGTTCGAGAAGCAATTAACCCAACCGCAAAGCAACTCATGACCATTCCTACCTGCTGGGTAGTACCGCCCATAAATTGAATATAGGTAGGTAAAACTGGCAACAACAAAGTAATACTAATCCAAAATAGTAACCCTGCAGTGAAGAGGTTGATTAGTTTTCGTTTAGTTTTAATTTCGAGGGCTTTCCAGGCTTCCACACGCTTTTGATTAAGATAAAGATTGGTTATGCAGTTATCTTAACCAATCTTTACAATTGTGCAAGAGCTTTATCCCTATTGAAACTCTTTTATTTTCTTTGCGTACCATTCTCTAGCAGCATTAGAGACTGATTTGTGGACTTGTTTCCAAGTCAAATCCGCAGCAGCTAGTTCTGCAGTACTTTCTTTTTGAATATCTAAAGAAATCCATTTGAGGAATTGACCCATTTTTCTGATGTTCAATTCTCCATTGCAGGCTTCATTTAAAGCTTGGTTTAGCCTAGCTTCGGTAACAAATAGCTCGACAAATTGTTCCACGTCTGCAGCGATTGCAGGATCTACCTCCACTGAAGTTTTTGTTTTAACTACCCGATGTTGTTCGCCTTTGGCTTTAAACATTAATTCTGTATAGCCTTCGCGGATAACCACATCATCTGTTTCGGGGTACATAACTAACCCTTCTCCTACTCCTTCGATACCAAAGGTTTCTTTGACCCAGGGATCGATCGCCTCGACTGTTGCTACCATTTGGTTAATAGTATCCGCAGCAGCCTGTAGTTTATTTTTATCCCCAAAATCTAGAGCGATCGCTTCATCATAATAAGGTAAAACGAATATATCTTGGTGTTGCGGTAGTACCTCCCTAATTTTCTCTGGGCGTATTTCTAGTTTGGCAATATCTAAACCCGTACCGCCATACTGAATGGCAAACACGGCAAAAACTTTTCTCCCTATCTGGGAAATAGCGACCCCTTTTTGTACGTTAGTACCGCACCACTCGCCAAAAATAGTGATGTTCTTACTGCTCTTTAACTGGCTGAAATAGTCTCTATTTTGTTCTACCCAAGCAGCAAAATCAACGTTATCATTCTTAGATGTAATTATCTGAGATCTTTTTTGAGCTGCTACTATTCCTTCGGGAGTTACCTGCACTCCCGCATTAGTGCCGTGTAGTTTTATTTTAGCGCGGTAAGTGATGCAATCTGCTTTACCTAATATTTTAAAATCTTGATAAACATTGTGTAGTAGCTCGATACTAGTCCATTTGATAAATGGTAATTTGACTGTAGTATTTATTTCTTCTACCTTGGGTTGGCAATAGATGGGGGATAAATCTGTTCCTATTTCTACATCCACTTGACCCAAAGCCATACCATAGGAATACAGCCCTCGTAGCTTGCTAGGTTTGATTTTTGTACCGTCTTTGAGTATTGCACCGCCTAAAGCAACTGCTACCACATCATCTACTTGATAGACATTATCTAAATTGGCAATAATTTGTACTGCTGGGATTTGTGGTGCTTCCATTGTGTATAAGCGCAAGGCATCCGCGTTGGGATGTTGCCCCGCACTAATGACTTTCATTGCGATCGCACTCATGACTTTTTTGACCTCGGAAAATTTGCACTAAGCTTATAGTACACAAATAGTACTAAATTGCAAAGTAATCTCCTCAACCAGGGCATCTAATTTGATTACCAGCTTTTAATTATCTTGCGATCGACGGGTAGTAATTGATAACCACGAATACGCCAACCAAAACCTCTTTGATTTTCCACAATGAAAACGCCTTGAACTAATTTTCCTGTGAGATCCATAATCATAGAAACCAAGGCAGGATAATCATTAACTAAAGTAAAGCCTTGAAACATAATCGAGCGATGGCAAACAATTGCATCATATTTATGCTCCATTTCAGTTATAAGATTGCTTGACGAAATTGTTTTTTGGAAATATAAACTAATCAAAGAAAAAGCAGTCTCCTCATCGTTTTGCTTGAAAGCCTGTAGCTGCTTTTCGATTAACTGACGAATTGTTATTTTATCGTTTTCAGTAATATACATCTTTAGACTACTTTAGTTAATGAAACTTGTGTGATTTGAAGCTTAAACTGTAGCCAATTCAATTATTTTTAATTTGTTGACGACACGTTTTAACCCTTAACTGCACCAGCAGTCAATCCTTGTACTATCTGACGTTGAAAAACTAAAACCAAGATTACTAATGGTAGAGTACCCAAAACTGTAGCAGCAGCGATCGGTCCATAAGGAATATCAAATAAATTTGCGCCTCCGAGTTGAGCAGTTGCTACAGGAATAGTTTTTTTGGCTTCTTCAGTAATAAAAGTCAGGGCGAAAATATATTCGTTCCAAGCAAAAATAAAGGTAAGTATTCCTGTGGTTGCCAAAGCAGGTAAAGTCATAGGAAGCACTATATTAAATAACATTCCCCAGGTTTTATAACCGTCAATTTTAGCTGCGTCTTCCAAATCTTTTGGTAATTTTAAAAAGAAACTCCGCATCACCAAAATAGTCAGAGGTAAATTGATTGCAGTATAAGGAATAATCAAGGCCAAGTAATTATTGCCTAAACCTACTGCTTTAACTATTTCTAACAGTCCTAAAAATAATAAAACATAGGGAAACAAAGTTACGATTAAGATACAGGTCAAAATAACATTTTCTCCTGGTAACTTCATTCTAGCTAGAGCATAAGCAGCAGGAGAACCAAATACCAAACACAAAATCGTAGAAATGCTAGCAACTAAGGCACTATTAAAAATGTAAGTGAGAAAGGGACGACGACTGAATAACTGAATATAGTGTTCTAAAGTTATTTTACTAGGAAAATAAACATTAGGAATGGCAGAAATATCTTCGTTTAGCTTAATCGAGGTCAACATCTGCCACAAAATAGGAGCCAAGAAGAAGACTACGATCGCACCTACTCCCAACCAAAGCCAGACTTTAGCAAGAGATAAATTTAAACCTCGTTTTTTTGATTGCGCCGATGTCATAAGTAAAAGTAAGGTCAAAATCGTCCTTCAGACTATGTTACATTTTTTGGGTACTTAAACCAATAAAATATCATGCGCGATCGCTCTGGGCATCACTCGCTTTTTCTGCTATCTTGACAACAAGATTTAAGTATAGATAATTTTATTGCCCTCTAAATTTAATGAATTTAATTTAGATCCCGATCCTGCGGTTCGCTCAGTCCTTGTTTTAATAAATATTTTGCCAACAAATATTAAATGTCTAGTAATCCCAATCTGGATAAAAGGAAAAATAAAAGCTTTGTCATCAACAATAAACTTTTTTTAAAGCAATACGCTCTTAAAAACCACGAAAATTTGGGTCAAGGCATTATAGTAATTAACTTATTATTATTGAAAACCGATATTGTTCGAGATAATAGCGAATTAGAAAGCAATGAAGAACCAACAGTTCATCAAGCAATTTCTTACATTCCGAGGAGTAACTTCTGGTTCAAAATGATAAGTCTCAAAATTAAAAAAAAATATGATATAGATCTTAAAGAAAAAAGCACTCGCGATCGAGAATTTTTGGTTGTCTTTATTAAAGACGCTTCAATCGAACATTTTTCGATTTATTCTTTGAAGTTATAAAGAAAATATCAAAAATGCCATATATATCAGTTGGGACTTAGCAATGCCAAGTCCCAATTATTTTAATTTGGATTGTACAATTTTTAGTCGATCTATTACGACGAGCTTCTACAGAGAGAAGCTCGCCATACCATTGGAAAATGACTAATTCCAGTTCCCAATCAAAGTAAATGCCGACCAGAAATAAGGATGATTTAAAGTCAATGTTCCATCAGGAAACTCTGGAGGCAAACTTAAGTTTTGTCCGTTAGATAACTGCACCTGTTTACTATCGACTTTGACATTACCCTGGAGCATTTTTAACTGAGTTTGGCGTAGTGCCTCTGCTTTGATTAAGGTATTATCCAGGCGATCGTAAAATTCACCCATCAAAGCCAAAGTTCCCACATCACTAACATACCAAAGACTCGCTAAAGCAGACTTTACTCCAGCCTGTACTGCCAAACCAGCAAAACCCAATTCGGCATTTTCATCGCCCAAGGCAGTTTCACAAGCACTCAATACCAAAAGTTCGATGGGAGTAGCCTCACTATCCCAACCCAACTCATTGGAAATATCTTGCAGTTGAGGAATTTTCAATTTATCGTCATAAAACTGAATATACGAGTCTCCTAGGTTGCCCGCTTTAAATTCCGCGTGCGTTCCCAAGTGGACAATGGGAAAAGGAGTTTCTCGTCTGTTTTGGGCTTTGAAATTATCGACAGTGAATTGCTCGTTAATAAACACTTCTCCCTGACGAGGTTTGCTAACAATTGTTTCTAATTCAATCGGCATAGTTGGTAAAGCAACTTGTTCGGCAAATTCTGATGCCCCCATTGCCAAGATTGAACTTTGATCGAGACTGACGTAGCGAGTATCAGTCAAGCCAAAACTAGGTACTATGGCTACGGCATATTTCTCGATTAAAAATTGTTCTCCATCGTGGAGTGCAGCCAAGGGTAATAAACGCAATCCAGAATCCATTGAGAACACTAGGATATCAATATTGTTAGCTGCTAACTCTGCTTCAATTGGCTCAATTAAAACTCGATATAGTTCTTGCGCCG
>CAYXWE010000355.1:0-4843 GCA_964468145.1 uncultured Pleurocapsa sp. | reverse complement strand
GAACCAGCAGATAACAATATTAAACTCGAAGAATCAGCAGATCCAAAAATACATGAGGTTAACAATAATAACGCCAACGCTCATGATAATAACCTTAGCAATGGGGATGTTGATCGGGTTGAACTTGTAACGCCTAAGCAGAACTTAATCGAAATAATAAAACAAGAAAATGAATCACTCACAAATACAGCGACTGCAAGAAGCAGAGCAGAACCTACTAAAGCTAGCGGAAACAAACCAAGCCGAGTTGCTCAATTACTTAAAGCCTTTACTGACAGAGTACAGGAGTTCTTTAAGCCAATTGAACCAGCAATTGGTCGAAGAGAAAGAGAAGCGGCAGAGCTTGGAAACGACTATGCAGAGCTTAACGAAAAATGTGCAGAACTTAATCGACTTATTAGTAGATCCAACGGATGGCCGCCAGTAATTGAGGCGGCTCTAAAAGCGAAGAAGCAACGCGAGATTGCTAACGCATTTACTAACAGTGCTGCGCTCGATGCAGCCCAAGAGATTTTGAATCAAATCAACAATGGCGGCAGCGATAAAACTCCGGGTTCCCAACCGAAGAGAACCCCTTCAAAATTAACGCTCTAATCTTCAAACAGGTGGCTGTAATCTCTAGTTACAGCTACTCGTGATAAGCCTGCAAGCCTTGCTACAGCAGCTTTGCTGACTCGTTTGTTTTCATCTTTAAGTTGTCGAATCGCTTCCTTGATGGCAGCCTCAGATCTTCCTTTCTGCTTTGCTTTCGTCATCTTCTGGGCATTACGCTGCGCTTCTTTAATCTGTTCTGTAGTCATACGTTTTTTCTTTGGTTTAAGTCGGTGCCAGCAAAAGCTTGCAATGCTCTTAGCTATTCCGGCTAGTTCTCTTTTATCGAGTGCTTCTTTGCCTTCAAATTGATTCGCACGTTCACACCACGCTAATACAATTTTGTGCCAGTCCTCAAACTGAACTCCGTCCAAATCTTTGTACCGACTTACTTCACCGTAAGCCTTGAATCGAACTTGGTCAAACACGCCCGTATTGCGCCCTGATTTGCCTTCTAACGATGTGTTCTTACCTTTGCGTGCCTTCCGCCCTAGGTCTAGTTCTAAACCCTTCTCAAGCCCTTCTAGCGTGTGCGTCCGGTCGTGTATCCAGTGGGCTTCCCAATGTGGATGAAACGGGTTCTTGCTGATGTCCCGTTTAAAGTCTGGATCGGCTTCGTACTTGATATCAATAGCGTTCTCGATTGCTCGCAGATACTTGTATGCAGCATGATTCCTTGCGGACTCTTGGCAATAAACAGGATCTTGAAGCAGCCAGAAACACTGATGGTTGCTTGATTCTTTGTTGAATACCACAACGTTTGGTTGCACTGGAAGCTTGCACCAATCAAAAGGGTTGCCGTTATCGAAGTCAACCATAACCCACCGTCGATCATTGCCATGCAGACGCACCCAAGGTGCCTCAGACAAGGCTTTCACCTTATCGACATAGTAAGACCCTTTTTTCTTCTGAAACATGGCTCGGGGCCAGTCTGGGACGTATTCCCATTCTTTCATTAGAAAGAGATTTAGTTGTTCTTCGTTTAGTTGTGATGTGACATTAAATTTTGTGTGCATACTCCGTTGTCTTTTTTATCGAAAAGACACGGAATACTGGATTTCGCAGGTGCAATGACTTGTGTTAAAGGTGATGACATTGTAAGCTTACCTTGTATCTGGAAGCCCTGATTAGTGTTGTGTCGCCAAACATTCGCACTATCGGGGCTTTGTCTTTTCTGGTTTTAAATTCTTTTGATGACGCATACTTACGCCACTCGATACATTCAATGTACAAACATTACTTGGGCGTTACAATGGCTATCGATCAAAAAAGTGTAAACTATGCTCCCCCCCCCTTCAGTTGTAGTATATTAACGGAGTTAATATGCGAGTCTTGAGATCTTCATATTTCAATCAAGGGGAGTGTGTGGGAGGTTACTGGGGTGCTCTGTGCTGCCTTTAAGCCTCTAAACATCAAGGCATCACCCAATTTCGTCTAAAACGAATCTTGTGGTAGGCAAAAATCCATCTAAATCAATAGCTTACAAAGGAATGATAGACCCAAATGGCGCATCAAACTTGCTGCGCTGCGTTTAACACTCCATTTGCGCCCTAATTAAAGCTAATGTACGCATACGAAAGCCTTAATTGTCCACATCTAATTCTAGTTGGGTAATTATTGCCCAATGTTTACCCACAGTGTTCCGGTCAACTCCGGCTTGTCTAGCAAGCTCGGCTCGGCTTATTTTAGGACTACCAAGCTCTAAAAACTTAGCTCTCGCCTTATCTATAGCTTGTTGCTGCCTAGCTTCGTTAGCACCCTTAATGGGTAAATCTTGGGTATCGTGTGGGGTATGTTTTACACCTTCATTACACACATGTTGCTTAATGTCGTGTAATTCTTGGGTAAGGTTGTCTATTTTTGTGTGTAATTCCTGTATAAGAGACAATAGATCTAGGTTGTTACTGGGTAACTTTTGTCTCATGACGCTTCTTTCTGTGCTAACGTCTACAAAAACCCCTTCTTCTGTCTCAATTGTCTTTATTCTATTGGCTTTGCGCCAGTTGAATAAGGTTTTTCTTGTGATCCCAAAGTGATCACAAGCTTCTTTGATTGTGTAGAGATTACTCATAGATTACCCGTGTGTAATTGTTTTACCCATTGATTGGGTAATTATTACACAAATTTGCCATACTGTCTTACTTATTAAAGCTAATGTATGCATACGTTAGCTTTAAATTCATTAAAATGCGCTACACTGTAGCGCAAATGGTTATTTTTGGTCTGCAATCGCCTTCTGATACGCTTCTCTAGCCGCTTCGACATTGTTATTTATTATCTCTTCAAAGTTTTCTAAGTCTTTGCAGTAATTAGAAATAAAGCTATCTAGATCATCGTCTGTGCTGCTGCTTTTCGCAGTTCTTCCTGCTTGACCAAAAATATAAACATAAGACTTCTGGCTCCCGATGCGACCTTTGATTTCACCTCGCACGTCTTGCAGGAATATCCGCTCCGCCAAGCGCCTCGCTATCGTAGGCGTTACATCTATCTCTTTTCCGTCTTTAGCGGCTTTATGTAGCCGTACAAGCAACTCAAAAAGCCGACATGATGTCTTGTATCTTTTAATGGCTGCTGTAAGCCTCGCCCCTCTCCTTGGAGCTTCCCATTCGTCATCTTTATAGTTAGCTAGCTCGGTATCAAAAGCATCTTGAATGTTTTGATCTAAAATATATAAATCAAGCATCTTTTGATGATATTCATTATATTTACTTGCAATTTTTAATTTGTCTTCACTGTTTATTTTCGTCATATTATTATTTTTTATTAAAGCTAATATACGCATACATTAGCTTTAATTTTTTTGAAATGCAAATATATTTTTTTTGAAAACTGTACGGAATTTATTAACATACAAATAAAGGTCGGTATTAATTTCCTTAGCCAGCCCACTCTAGTACGGAATTTTTCGTACCTCAAATTTTCCTACTAGAGGCTGGCAAGGGAATTCCCTTGACCCTTTTTAAAAGACAAAACCATGGAAAAGATTCAAAGACACGAACGCATTGAAATACGATTAACGTTAGAGGAAAAAAATAAGTTAATCAGTATGGTTGATAACTCTATCGACTTTAATACTATCGCTAAGTTATTCAGATTTAGAATGTTTGAAGAAGAGTTTTATTTGCCAAAAACCGAGCTTGTTCAAGTTGACCCTGAGTACACAAGGCAGGTTGCAAAAATCGGAAATAATATAAATCAGTTGACGCATCATGTTAATGCTTGCGCCAAAGGTGGGGAAAAATATTCTGCATATGAGCTAGGTGAGTTACTGAAAAATATAGATCTAAAAATTACTCAATTAATTAAACAGCATGTTAAATAAGGTATTCAAATACTCAAAACACAAAGGTCGTTTCGGTGGTATTAACTACCTTCTCGGTGATGTTAATCGTTCCGTGAAGCCGGAACTTTTGCGAGGCAACGAGGCGATAACTAGACAGCTTTTGTTGCAGGCCACGGGCGAACGTGAGTACACCACGGGCGTGCTTTCTTTTAAAGAGTTGGCTCAAGACGTCTCGTTAGACGTGCAAAATGAGATCATGGATTTGTACGAAGAAACCCTGATGGCGGGCTTTCCCAAGGATCACTATGACATGATGTGGATTCGCCACACCGATAAAGAGGGGAGGCTAGAACTTAACTGGCACGTAGTGAATCAAGATCTGGTAACTGGGCGTGTGCTCCAGCCGTACTACCACAAACAAGATGGTGTGAGACTCGATTTAGCAAAGCAGGTTGTTAATGACAAATACGGATTTCATTCACCGGATGACCCTAAGAATTTTAGAGATGCTACTCATAAAAATAACTTTGGTAGTCGAGCTGAAATACAGGACAGAATAATAAATCAGATATGGGCAGGCATTGAATCGGAAGAAATAAACAACCGTGATGATATTATTAATTTATTTAATGATGCGGAATGGCTAGATATTTCTAGGGTTACAGGCAGCGGCATATCAATAAAAATAAATAACAACGATGAAATTAGAAAACCCATCAGATTTAAAGGAGGAATCTTCTCGGATAAGTTCCAAGAAGGACTTGGAAGTTATTTACAAGCAAAAGAGGACTCAGCTAGAGAATTTAGCCAGCAGCGCGAACAAAGGCTTGAGTCAAATAAACTCAAACTTGAAGAATACAATTTCAGGATCTCAGATAAGCGAAAAGAATTGCTTGTCGCTCCAAAAGAAAATAGAAGAAATCAATTCGGAGTTAATCGGGATAACCCTAAACCTGAAGGAGATAGAGA
>CAYXWE010000354.1:1683-4862 GCA_964468145.1 uncultured Pleurocapsa sp. | reverse complement strand
TCTTTAGTTTTTAGTACTAATTGACTACTAATGACTAATAACTAATAACTAAAAATTAAAAACCAGAATCTTTGTCTTTTAAGACGGAGAGTGTCAGACTTGCTGTTCTAGGGCAGCTTTGTATAGTTTTTGAATTTTGCGTAACATTTTATCTAAAATTGAGTTGCGACATTCGGGGTTGTTGGGGTCACAACTCTCAATAGCTTGGATTAACTTAGCTTCTCTGATGTCTACATAACCATCGCTATAGACCAAACCGCTAATCTTCTCTAGCAATTGTTGGTAATCAGCCTCTGTGGGATTATCGCCAAAATATTCTTCTAGCCACTGATAACATTCAACGGGTTGAATTGGTCTTAATTCCGACAACAAAGGCTTAATTTCAGGGTCTTGGGCTAGCTGAAAATCTTGGGCTACGCGATGCAAATAAGCACGTTCTTCTGGTTGAATAATACCGTCAATCCAAGCAGCACCAATCAGAATTTTGAGAATCTGTTTCATTTTATTTTTACTTTGTGTCAGCATCTCACCAATTTCGTATTAACCTCACCATAAAAAATCCATCCATATCCCAAACATGGGGATAAACCTTAATCCAGCCTTCTGGTGTGGCAAAGTTTTTGCTCGTCAGATCCCAAGGAATTTGAACGCTCCAATTAGAATGAGTTTCCAAAAATGATTTTACTATTTTTTCATTTTCTGAAAGATTAAGAGTGCAGGTGGCATAAACCAAAATTCCTTGGGGTTTTACCCAGGTAGCAGTCTGTTCTAATAGTTCCCGTTGTAGGGGGAAAAGTTCCCTAATTGATTCGTAAGTTTTGCGCCAACGAATATCGGGGCGTTTGTGTAATGTACCCAAACCCGAACAGGGCGCATCGAGTAAAACCCGATCTGCTGTATCGATAAAACTAGTTATATTTCGGCTGTCCTCCGCTTGAATTTCTATGGATTTCAACTGTAGTCTAGCAGCATTTTCTCTAACTTTGTTCAAACGCTTGTCATCGCGATCGCAAGCTACTATTCGCCCCCGATCTCCCATTAACTCTGCTATGTGAGTGGTTTTGCCTCCAGGGGCAGCACAGGCATCTATAATTGTCTCCCCTGGCTGAGGATCTAATAAATGAGAAACTAACTGCGCGCTACTATCCTGAATCACCCACCATCCTTGTTTGTATCCTGGTAACTCAGTAATTGCTCCTGCGCCTTCTAGTCTCAATCCTTGGGGCAATCCTGGTATGCGATCGATCTTAATACCCTCAGCTTGAAAAGCACTTTCTACTTCTTCGATAGTAGTTTGGAGAATATTAACCCGTATATCCAATTTAGGAGCTTGATTAAACCAAGCCAACAGGCGATCGACTTCTTCTATGGGTAGTTGCTCTAGCCAAATTTCTACCATCCAGTCGGGAAAACTATGTAAAATTCCTAATTTAGCAATAGGATCTGTTGGAAGCTGTAGCGGATCGCTCTTTTCATTCTGACGTAAATAGCCCCGCAACAAACCATTAACTACCCCTCCCAATTTAGCAATACCGTTGGCTTTTGCCAGATCGACACTGGTATTAACTGCTGCCGAATCAGGAACGCGATCTAAGTAGCGTAATTGATACAAACCCAAATGTAAGATAATCCTGAGATCTGGGGGTTGTTGAACTGCTTTCTTTTTACCCAACAAATCGATTAGAGCATCTAGAGTACGTCGGCGACGCAAAATACCATAAACCAATTCGCAAGCAAAACTACGATCCGCCTGACTAATTGCTGCCGATTTCCCTACAGATTTGATGACTCGATTTAAAGCAATGTCGGTATAGGCTTGCTTTTGATAAATATTTTTGAGAGCAAGAAATGCTATTTGGCGAGCATCAGCAGTAAAGAGCATATTATTTTGTTTCTTAATTAATACCTATTCGTATAATATTTTCAGAAAATTTTGTATTCATGCAAGAGGTCTAATAAATATTAGATAAATATTAAATAAACATTAGATAAATATACTGATTTAATTTTGACCGATGTAGTTTGATGTCTTACATTCGAGAAAAATCACTCAATAAATTAATATTTATCAACCATGGCATTAATACTATCTAGGGATATTGATAACAATTTTGAATTCAACGGAACGAGCGATCGCATCAATATTTCCGACAATAGTGATTTAGACATTACAGAAACAATTACCCTCTCAGCTTGGATTAATCCCGATAGTATTGATAATTGGGATGGAATTATTACTAAAGGTACAACTAGATCTCCTTATGCGATGCAATTGTGGGGTGATGGTTCTTTACGCTTTACAGCTAACTGGGGAACTCCTAACGGTAGTATTGGTCGTGGTTCTTGGAATTCTAACGCTAAAATTGCCACTAATGAGTGGAATCATGTGGCGGTGACTTATGATGGGGCTAACTTGCGCTTCTACATCAATGGAGAATTAGATTCTAATATCGTTAGAACTGATTTAACTTTCGGTACAAATAACCAACCTTTGGTAATTGGTGCAGATTTACCTGGTGGCGATGAATACTTTGACGGACAGATTGATGATGTTCGCGTTTATAACAATGCACTAAATGAAAAACAAATTACTTCTTTAGCCAATACTAATAACCCTAGTTTAGTCTTATCTAGGGACATCGATAACAATTTTGAATTCAACGGAACAAGCGATCGCATCAATATTTCCGACAATAGTGATTTAGACATTACAGAAACAATTACCCTCTCAGCTTGGATTAATCCCGATAGTATTGATAATTGGGATGGAATTATTACTAAAGGTACAACTAGATCTCCTTATGCGATGCAATTGTGGGGTGATGGTTCTTTACGCTTTACAGCTAACTGGGGAACTCCTAACGGTAGTATTGGTCGTGGTTCTTGGAATTCTAACGCTAAAATTGCCACTAATGAGTGGAATCATGTGGCGGTGACTTATGATGGGGCTAACTTGCGCTTCTACATCAATGGAGAATTAGATTCTAATATCGTTAGAACTGATTTAACTTTCGGTACAAATAACCAACCTTTGGTAATTGGTGCAGATTTACCTGGTGGCGATGAATACTTTGACGGACAGATTGATGATGTTCGCGTTTATAACAATGCACTAAATGAAAAACAAATTAATAATCTTATTGCTGATTTTGACCCACCTTCAACGTCTCCTAAAGCTA
>CAYXWE010000354.1:0-1583 GCA_964468145.1 uncultured Pleurocapsa sp. | reverse complement strand
CAAATTAATAATCTTATTGCTGATTTTGACCCACCTTCAACGTCTCCTAAAGCTACACAAGGAGAGTTTACAGGTTTAATCGATTGGCCTATTATTCCCATTCACGCTGGATTACTACCCGATGGCAGACTGTTTACTTTCGGGCAAAGAGGACAAACTGCATCTATGGGTTACAGCATCTGGGATTCTTCTTTGGGAACGGGTGCTAATGCTTTTACTCAAATACCGATGGTACATGAAGGTATCTCCTCTTTCTGTAGTGGCATGATTATCATCCCCGAAACAGGTGAAATGCTCATTGCAGGAGGTTCGCTTCCTGAAAATGACTCAGTAGGGATTAGTAATACCCACTTTCTAGACTATCGTACCGATGTCATGACTATGGAACCAATTTTCATGAATGAAACTCGTTGGTATCCTACTCTGACAGTTTTACCCGATGGCAGATTACTGGCTCAAGGCGGTGCAGCCAATAACACGAGAAATACCGATTTAGTAAGAACCACTCCTGAAATATATACCCCAGGAGAAGGCTGGGATTTACTCGACGGTGCAACTAGCGCTCAAGTTTATAGCGGAGAAGGTAAGCAATGGTGGTATCCCCGTAGTTGGGTTGCTCCCGACGGTCGAGTATTTGGTGTTGCTGGGGACGATATGTATTATCTCGATCCTAATGGCAATGGTTCAATTGAAGTAGTGGGTAATTTTCCTGGTAGCAATTTTGGTGGTGGTAGTTCTACTGCTGTGATGTATGATGAGGGCAAAATTTTACAGATTGGGGGAGGCGATCCTGATAATAATAGTTCTCCTGTTCAAAATGCTTCGGCTGAAGCAACTATTATTGATATTAATGGTGTTACTCCCGTTTTAAGTTCTGCTGGTAGCATGAATTTTGCTCGCGACTGGGCAAACTCTACAGTGTTACCAGACGGCAGAGTATTAGTAACTGGTGGTGGCAGTTCTAATAATAATCCTGGTGGTGCGGTTAATGTTGCCGAAATTTGGAATCCCGATACTAACCAATGGACAGTTGTTGACGAAGCAACTTCTAGTCGCCTCTATCACTCTACAGCTTTGTTAATGCCCGATGGTACGGTATTTACTGGCGGTACTACTACGAGGGGAATTGATGGACAAACCTCTGAAATTTATCGTCCTGACTATCTATATAACGATGATGGTACGGCAGCAGCTAGACCTGATATTACAGGCGGTGCAACTTCTTTTGACTGGGGCGATTCTTTTGATGTTAATGTCGCAGCAGGAGATGACATCGATCGCGTTAGTTTAATCGCTTTTGGTGCAGTTACTCATTCTTTTGATATGGGACAGCGTTTCTTAGAGTTAGACTTTTCTCAAACTGGTAGCACTTTAACTATCGATGCTCCTGATTCAGCTAATATTGCTCCTCCTGGCTACTATATGCTGTTTGCTTTAGATGCTAACGATGTTCCATCGGAAGCTCATATTGTCAATGTGACGGCTTAATGGTTACTAGTAACTAAATTAACTCTTGCTGATTGCGGACAATAAGTACCTAGGCAAAATTAATTGTATATTTTGTTCCAAAATTCTTGAGAATA
>CAYXWE010000353.1:0-4870 GCA_964468145.1 uncultured Pleurocapsa sp. | reverse complement strand
TTAGCCGTATCCAAAACATGAGTTGTTAATTTGCCATTAGTCATTAGTCATTAGTCATTAGTCATTAGTCATTAGTTTATTAGTCATTAGTTATTAGTCATTAGTCATTAGTCATTAGTTATTAGTCATTAGTCATTAGTTATTAGTCATTAGTTATTAGTCATTAGTCATTAGTCATTAGTCATTAGTCATTAGTCATTAGTTATTAGTCATTAAATAAACTAAAACAACTAACGTTATGCAATCAAAACTTGTTTAGCTGCATAACGTTAGAAACCGACTGTCAATCTATTTAACTATAAACCTTGGCGTAATAGTTTTTATATTCTTCACTGAGCAATGGTTTCCACCAGTCGCTATTAGCGAGATACCATTCTACAGTACGACGCAAACCACCTTCTACAGTTTCTTGGGGAGTCCAGCCTAGTTCGTTTTTAATTTTACTAGCATCGATCGCATAACGGCGATCGTGTCCCGCCCGATCTTTGACAAAGGTAATCAATTCTTTGGACGGACTTACAGGCAGGTTTGGTGCAAGCTCGTCCATAAGTTGGCACAACTTTTCTACTAGGTCGATATTTTTGACTTCATTATTACCACCGACGTTATAAGTTTCCCCTGGTTTGCCCTTATTGATTACTACATCCAAGGCGCGACAGTGATCCTCTACGTATAGCCAGTCCCTAATATTTTGTCCATCACCATATACGGGGAGGGGTTTGCCCAATAAAATGTTGATACACATTAAGGGAATTAACTTTTCAGGGAAGTGATAGGGGCCATAATTGTTCGAGCAGTTAGTAATCATAGTGGGCATTCCGTAGGTGTGGAAATATGCCCGGGCTAGGTGATCGCTACCTGCTTTAGAAGCGGAATAAGGACTGTTGGGAGTATAGGGGGTAGTTTCAGTAAATGCGGGATCTTCTGCCTCTAAACTGCCATAAACTTCGTCTGTAGAGACGTGGAGAAAGCGGTCATCACTAGGTTGTTGACGATTATTCCAGCGTTGGCGAAAGGCTTCAAGTAAAGTGAAAGTACCCACCACGTTGGTTTGTACAAATGCACCAGGGCCAATAATCGAGCGATCTACATGAGATTCGGCTGCAAAGTGAGCTACTGTATTTATATCTTCAGACTCTAACAGGTTATCGACTAAGGCGCGATCGCAAATATCCCCCTGAACAAATTTTAAATTACTGTTATCCCCAAGACTTGCTAGGTTGTCTTTGTTTCCTGCATAGGTAAGAGCATCTAAAACGACTACGCGATCGCTTTTATGGGTATTACACCAATGATGAACAAAGTTTGAGCCAATAAAACCCGCCCCCCCTGTAATTAAAATGCTGCGGGCTTTTCTATTATCTTCTGTCATCTTATTTTTATTTAGATCTTTTAAGTTAATTCAATTTTGGAATCGTCACCAATCATAAAGCGTAGTGCTTTGGGGCGTTGAGGTGCAGCCTTTAGATGCGCTCTCTCTCCTACTAAACTATCGACAATGCGATCGCTAATTCCTTCTAAACTTGCTCCTTGAAGAATTACACTATGCTCGATATCAATGTCAATCAAAGTCGTATTATCTGCAATACTGCTATAAGGGCCAATGAAGCAATTCTCGATTTTGCAGTTTTCGCCAATGGTTACAGGACCGCGAATCATAGAATTTTTGACCTGAGATCCCACTCCCACATGGACGCGACCGCTTAATTTACTATCTGCATCCACATTTCCTTCTAGGGTAGATTCCAAAGAATCGTCGAGGATAATTTGATTGGCAGCCAACAGATCGTCTTTTTTCCCTGTATCTAGCCACCATCCCGATAGTTGAAAAGATGCTACGCTTTTTTGTTGGTCGATTAAATACTGAATTGCATCGGTAATTTCTAACTCACCCCTAGCAGATGGTTTAATAGCTGCGATCGCCTTATGTATTTCGGGAGAGAATAAATAAACTCCGACTAATGCTAAATTCGATGGCGGATCTTGGGGTTTTTCAATTAATTGTAAAACTTTGCCTGTTTCGTCTACCCTTGCTACCCCAAAGGCACTAGGGTTTTCTACTTCACATAATAGGGTAAGAGCATCGAGCTGTTGTGATTTAAACTTATCGAGAAACTCATCAAGCTGGCTTTGTGCTAAGTTGTCTCCCAAGTACATGACAAAGGGAGAGTCTCCCAAAAAGGGTTGAGCTATTTTGACTGCATGGGCTAATCCTAGAGGTTCATCCTGTTTAATGTAGGTGATTTTCGCCCCAAAGCGATCGCCATTTCCTGTTTTAGACTTGACTTCTTCTCCTGTTTCGGGACTAATAATAATGCCGATCTCGGTAATACCTGCTGCAACAATCGATTCGATACCATACCAAAGGATCGGTTTATTGGCGACGGGGACTAATTGTTTAGCACCCGTGTAAGTTAGAGGACGTAATCTTGTACCTCTACCGCCAGAGAGAATAATTGCTTTCATAATTTTGTTGATAATCTTAATTGATCTTGAATTTGCGCGATAGCTCTTAGTTACAATCCTTTATCGGCGATTTCCCTCAATTCCGCTAGCATCTTTCGTAAAGATTCGCGCCAGTGAGGGGGATATACTTGTGTAGCCTGGGTATATTTACTTTTGGATAAGACAGAATAAGCAGGACGTTGGGCGGGAGTAGGGTAATCTGCAGTAGTAATAGGGAAAACTCGCTCGATCTTTAACGGGAAGCCTAGTTGTTTGGCTTCGGTAAAGATGGCTACTGCTAAATCGTACCAGCTAGCCACACCACTATTGCTAAAATGATAAGTCCCTTTAATTGTGGAATCAGTTTGGGATTTATGGAGTAAATTCGCGATCGCTTCAGCAATATCATAAGACCAAGTAGGACTGCCAATTTGATCGGCGACTACTTTTAACTCTTCTCTGCTTTCTCCCAGCCTCAGCATGGTTTTAATGAAGTTGCCGTGTCCTCTAGAGCCATATACCCAAGCGGTACGTAAAATTATAGGTTGCTCGCAATTTTCTCTGACTTTTGTTTCTCCTAATAATTTTGATTTTCCATATACTCCTAAAGGATCGGTAGCATCGGTTTCTAGGTAGGGAGTATGATTTTGACCGTTAAATACATAGTCGGTAGAGATATGCACTAAGGTAGCACCAAGTTTTTGTGCTGCGGTTGCCATCGCTTTAGGGGCATTAGCATTGATTGCCATTGCTAATTCTGACTCGTTTTCTGCTTTGTCTACTGCTGTATAGGCAGCTGCATTAACAATAATATCGGGCTTTATTTGAGTAATGTATTGTTGAATTAAATCTGGTTGACTCAGGTCTAAATCTTCTCTGCCAACCCCAATTACTTCTCCTAATGGTGTCAGGGTTTGCTGTAATTCTTGACCTACTTGTCCTGTAATTCCTGTTAATAATATTTTGGTCATGCAAATACCTCAGCGTTTTCTAAAGTTGCTGCGGATTTGTCTTTAGCTGACAATATTGGTGCGCCTGTTATTTTCCAGTCTATATTTAGACTAGGATCGTTCCACAAAATTGAACGTTCGTATTCTGGGGCATAATAATCAGTAGTCTTGTATAAAAAATCAGCGGTATCGGACAAGACGACAAAACCATGAGCAAACCCCGCAGGTACCCAAAATTGCTTTTTATTGGCTTCCGTTAACAAACATCCTACCCACTGTCCGTAAGTAGGAGAGCTTTTGCGAATGTCTACTGCCACATCGTACACTTCTCCAGAAACTACCCTCACTAGTTTGCCCTGAGGTTGTTTGATTTGATAGTGCAAACCCCGCAGGACATTTTTAGTAGAGCGAGAGTGATTGTCTTGAACAAAATTTGCTTCGACTCCTGTTTTTTCTCTAAAGGTTTTTTCGTTGAAGCTTTCCATAAAGAAACCGCGATCGTCTCCAAACACCTTTGGTTCGACGATTAAGACATCAGGAATTTTTGTTTTAATAATATCCATAAGAATTTTTTCTAATTTTTGACAAAAATTTTTAGCTTATCTAGATAACCACCTTTTTTAAAATTGTTGTTTGGGGAATCTGCAGCATCTTTTTCGATTGCATTACAGCTAAGATAGCATCGAATAAACATTTGTTAAGACTTTTTTCCAACTCTATAGCGATATTCTGTCGTTTGCCGAGAATCGAAATACAGTTCGAGCGCAAACTAACAGATAGCAGATTCGATTTTTATATACTGTCTTTTGTCATTAGTCTTTAGTCATTAGACCTATGGGCATAAGTCCGATAGACTTCTCTTAATTTAGCTTATAGCTTATGGCTTACTGCTTATAGCCTCCGAAGAAGCCCCTTTATTTTTACGGTAATAATTTTGTGGGGTTCAATTTGAAGTGTAGTTTCTATATTTGAACTTTCAATGTTTCCCAGGCAGTCTATTGAATCGGTTGGTTGCAAATTGAGATCGCTTTTTATTTTCAGTTCGCTCTTATTTCCATAAGCTTCATAGCAGCGCATAATTAATTCTCGCTCCTCTGTTATTTTTAAGGACATTAAAATTATATTTTCTGGGGATAAGTTTAATAATTGACTCATATATGGCAATTTTTTATTTATCTGATTTTCTACTCTTTTTTGCTGTAAAACTACAGTTCGTAAAGGTGTATTTAATTCAGATCCTTTTTGTACTGTATTAGCTATTTGCCAACTGTGCTGATGGGGATAAATAGCATAGGTAAAGTTATGATTTCCGCGATCGCTTTGGGGATCTGGCCAAGTAGCAGCACGGAGTAATGTAAGTCTTAATTGGTTGGGTTTGGCATCGTAGCCATACTTACAATCGTTGAGCAAGCTAACACCATAGTCTTGGTTTTTATCGGTGATATCTGCCCAATTTAATGCGGATACTTCCCATT
>CAYXWE010000352.1:0-4879 GCA_964468145.1 uncultured Pleurocapsa sp. | reverse complement strand
ATACCAATAGAGGTAACTGCTGCTGCTTCTGTACCTTCTTCATTGACTTCAATTACTGCCTTGTGTTTAATCTTATCTACCGCTACTTCTTCGTCAGTCATCGCGGAAAAATCGGCTTGAGAAGAATTAAAGAGAGAATTAATTCCCAGGGCGGATAAAACATCTTGGAGATCTTTTTCGTACTCCAATTCAAAACGAGGAATCGTAATATTGCCTTGGCGCGATCGCATTTGACTCAACCACTCTTGCCAATTATCGGGATCTAACTGTTGGTTAAATGTCTGTAGATCGGTGTTTTTCTGGGGAAGAAAAATATACATTCCCAACTCTTGTTTCTCACCGTAGGGTATTCTAACCGCCTGAAACAGATCGTTTTTATAATAACGATAATTCCCTTGTTGATTCATCATCAGATGGGGTTGGGGAGAATCAGGAACGCTATAAAATGGTGCTTCGGTAGTGGCATCAGAATCAAATTTATTCGACCAACTACCCTTAAAATAAATTGCATTAATTAAATGTAGAGCATCTTCGGGAGAGAGAGCATCAATAATTCGGGGAATTTTATCGTTGGTGTTTTTAGCTACCCAGCGATTGATAATATCAACCGCTTCTACATCGCCAAAGTTTAAATTACTAACTTCAGCTAGATAAAACTGTTTGGCATCATTAACAAAATCTTCCTTGAGGCGAAAATCTCGATTTACCCAAAGAGAATTAGCGATCGCCAGTTTGACATTGGGATCGGCATTTTGGAGAGTTTCAATCAATTTGAAATAACTAGCATCAATGCCCTTAGAGTCTAAACCATTCAATTCTAAAACAGTAGTAATTTCGGCTTCAGTTTCTCCACTAGTACCCCTGCGTGCCATAGCCAAAGCGATCGCAATGCTGTTGGGGGAAATAACAATATTTTCTGCTGGCTGGTTAGTTTGAATCCGAGCGAATAAATTAAAGCCAAAACGATTATTAGCACTAGCAAGTTGACTCATCTGGGTTTTTGTAGTTTGGCGATCGCTCGTAGATTTTTCTACTTTAACACTGGCTAAAGTAGAGTCGATAGAACTTACTTCTTGTTGAGAAACCAATCCCCATAGCACTAAAAGCAAGCTGACTCCCAGAGTTCCTAATATAGTATTACGATTCATTCGCGCTGAGAAAATATATGGCAGACATCAGGGCTAAAGACACAATCGATCGATCCTAAGTTCCCAAATCAACCCCATACTACATTAAGAGCTTCTTGTATGGGAGATTGTATCTTTGGTGACTCTTTGTGTTTATCGCAAAAAACTATTTCCTATGTTATTTATGTCTATAAAGATTTAAACAATAAAGCTGTAATCACTTAAACTGTTGTCAAACTACTTTTTAAACCAAAATATTACTGGAGGTAATTAACTACCGTGAATTTTCTGGAAATTATTGAAAAAGGTGGTATCTCGATGTACCCCCTGCTCTTGCTTTCAGTATTGTCCACCGCCACTATTTTAGAACGGCTGTGGTTTTGGTCGCGAGTAGTTTTTAAAGAGAAAAAAATATTCAACCGCATTATGGAAGCTGCGGAAAGAAACTGGGATTTGGTGGGCAAAATCGCCCAAGAGTATATCAATCATCCTCTGGGTAATTTTGTTTATTCTCCTTTTCGTCTGTCAAACCCCGACCCCGATATGTTTCATATTGCTCTAGAATCGGCAGCAGAAGAACAATTAGCTCGGATGCGCAAGGGAGATAAAACATTAGAAGCCATTATTGCCCTTTCTCCCTTATTAGGTCTGTTTGGTACGGTTTGGGGGCTAATTCAAGCCCTGAGTTCTATCAAGATTAGCGACTTAGGGACAGCAGATTCTTCTGGGGTAACATTGGGGATCGGCGAATCCCTTATTTCTACTGCAGTTGGGCTATTAGTAGCAATTATTAGCTTGAGCTTCTATCGTTTATTTCAGGCTTTTTGGTCGAATCAAATTCGGATCTTGCGTCGTACGGGAAGTCGTTTGGAAGTAATGTATCGCGATCGCTGGATGCAATTAGAAGAAGACGAAGATGCCACAGAAATAGGAATGCCCGAAAACGACGATTATTCTTTCGTTAATATTAAACCACCGAACCAATAAAACAACTAATGACTAATAACTGAGGGCGTAAGTTTGAGGAAACCTCAAACTGTTGACCGCCCGAATGACTAATAACTAATAACTAATAACTAAATAACTAATAACTAAATAACTAAATAACTAAATAACTAATACTGTGAGTCGTCGTAAAAAATATAAACCCAAACCCATACAGTCTTTAAGTCTCTGGCAAGATGATAGTCAATCTAGCGGAGCTAGCATTGAAATTTTGCCTTTAATTGACGTAATTTTCTGTATTTTGACATTTTTCATTTTGGCAGCGGTTAATTTCTCTCGCCAACAAGCAATTAGCCTAGATCTTCCTCAAGCAAAAACAGGTACGCCTCAGCTACAAGATATTCTAATTGTGACCATTGACGATCTCGGTCAACTGTATGTAGATAAAGATTTAGTCAGCCGTAGCGATCTGGCTTGGGAAATAAAAAAATACAATCAAGCCAACCCCGATGGCTTAATGACTCTGTATGCAGCCAAAAACTCTACCTATAGAGAAGTCGTCGAAGTATTAGATATCCTCAGAGAAGTAGGAGGCGATCGCGTTGCCCTAGCAACTCTACCAGAAGGCTCTCAAGCACCTACTGTCCCAGCAACACCAGGAGTTAACCCCGCATTACCTGGGCTTCCTAGTAGCATCGATCCTGTAAATCCCCCCAGCCCACCAACACCTTGATATTTGTTGTTTGTTAATCAATGTATGATGTTAAAAATATTTTGAATAAACAATGTTGTTATGGATTTTACTGCTGCACTACCTACCTTTGTCGTTACCCTGCGGGAAGGATTTGAAGCTGCTTTGGTTGTAGGCATTGTAATGGCTTGTCTGAAGAAGGCAGAGCAAACAGAACTATACAGATGGGTTTATCTAGGAATATTAGGAGGAATTATTGCTAGTGTTGGGGTGGGCTTTTTGCTGGCTGGCGTAATTACTGGCGTAGAAACAGTTGGGGGAGTTTACGCCCCTGTAGTCAAACAATTATTAGAAGGTATTTTTGGCTTAGTAGCGATCGCCATGTTAAGTTGGATGTTGCTTTGGATGACCAAACAAGCAAAATCCCTCAAAGGAGAAGTAGAAGGGGCGATTAGTACTGCATTGGATAATGCTAATGCAGGTAAGGCAGTTTTTGTTCTGATTTTTATTGCAGTGGTGCGAGAAGGATTTGAAACGGTACTGTTTATTTTGGCAAAGTTTCAGCAGGATTGGACTCTACCTGCTGTTGGTGCGATCGCAGGATTGACTTTGGCTAGCCTGATGGGAGTGGCATTGTTTTCTTTGGGAGTAAGAATTAATATTCGCCTTTTCTTTCAGGTGATGGGAATATTTTTATTATTAATTGTGGGCGGTTTGGTGATGGGTGCATTAAAGCATTTCGATTCCGCGCTAGTTTTACTCAATCAACTCACCCTGTCTCAGCTATGCCTATTTAATAATGGATCTTGTATTTTGGGTATGCAAGTATGGGATGGATCGAGTTTGTTACCCGATAAAGAATTTCCTGGTATTGTGCTGAAGGCTCTATTTGGCTATCGACAAACTCTATATTTGGGACAGGTTGTTGCTTACCTATCTTTTTTGGCTATTATTGGTACGACCTACTTTCAAAGTCTTGGCATCAAAATTGGTGGCAGCAATACTGAAAAATCAGCTAGTTAACCTGAGTTCGCCTGGAAGCTAAAACCCTTACTGCTTCGTTGTTAGTTAAACTATTTTTTAAATGAACCACGGAGACGCGGAGGACACGGAGGAAGTTATTTGCTGTATGTTCTAGCCTTTTTGTTTTTGGAGAGGGACAAGTCAAAGTGCTTTGTTTTTTTCTTAACCCGAATTCAGGTTAGTTAGTTTTTATTTAAAACTTTATTTTGGTAGCAGTAACGCGAATACGACAATAATCCGCCCACCAAGATCCATCGCGATATAAAGACGGGCGCAATTCTGCTTCAATTCGATTGATTAAAGTATTTTTTTCGCTCTGGGAAACTTCTGCAAAGCGATCTTGGGCAAACATTAACAACCAATCAGCTAATCCCTTTTCCCCCTCTAGTTTAGTCGGGCGAGGAAATAACATTGCAGAATCAACCCGAAATCCTTGTTGCTCTAATAAAATACTATATTCCCCAATACTAGGAAAATACCAGGTATTAGCGCGCGATCGCCCCAAAGCATTGTCGATCGCCGTAATAATCTGTTTAATATTATCTTTGCCACCAAATTCGACTACCAAACGCCCCCCTGGTTTTAAAGCATTATAAATACACTTTACTGCAGCATCGGGGGGCTTAATCCAGTGCAAGGCTGCATTAGAGAACACTGCATCGAATTCAGTTTCGACAGTAAAATTAGCACCGTCAGCTACCATAAATTCAAGCTGGGGATAACTTTGTCTGCAAGTCGCGATCGCGCTATCTGCTGCATCTAAACCAATTACTTCCGCTCCTGTAGCTGCAATTTGAGCGGTTAGCTGTCCCGTACCGCAACCCAAATCTAAAATAGATTCTCCTGGTTGGGGAGCGAGTATTTCTAAGATTTTTGCGCCATATTGCCAGACATAACTGTGCTTGTCTTCATAAAGCTCGACATTCCACTGATTCATATTGATAAACCAATTATATTTTTATCTTAGAGGTTGTCTGAAAAGTATAAAATATAACTTCAATGCCCCCTAAATCCCCCCTTACAAGGGTAGGTTTTTTACAACTTATGCTATTAACAATCAAAAAATAACATTATTGTTAGTTTCGATCGCTCT